>JALFHZ010000075.1 GCA_022776445.1 Lachnospiraceae bacterium | reverse complement strand
AAAGGGCGGCATCATGGCTTCCTCCTATGTAGGCGGCCTGAGCGGCGCCTTTATTCCGGTCAGCGAGGATCAGGGCATGATCGACGCGGTCAGCGAGGGTGCTCTTACCATCGAGAAGCTGGAGGCCATGACCTGTGTGTGCTCCGTTGGTCTTGACATGATTGCCATCCCGGGAGATACCAGAGCAACCACCATCGCCGGTATTATTGCAGATGAGGCTGCCATCGGTATGATCAATCAGAAGACGACCGCAGTACGCCTGATTCCTGTGATCGGAAAAGGGGTAGGAGAGACTGCCGAATTCGGCGGCCTGTTAGGCCATGCGCCGATCATTCCGGTCAATCGCTTCTCCTGCGAGGCATTTGTAAACCGTCCCGGAAGAATCCCGGCGCCGGTCCACAGCTTCAAGAATTAGTCCTGACGCAGGACGCGGAAATAAATGGATAAATCAGGCATACTCGAGAATTACCAGTTTCATAAGTGCCTGAACGGCCACGTTAAGTTTATATCCCTTCGGATAAGCAATGACGCTATAATGGCAGAAAAATATTTCGCCGACTTGAAATAACAGCTGATTTTGTACCGGAAGTGTGGATTCAGGGACAATACAACAGGTGTTTCCGGCGGACACCTGATTCAGGCAGCCCTGTACCGTGCCTTCCAGTATTTTGGCCGGATAAATATGATGAGCCGTAAGCTGCTGTTCGATTATCGTGCGGTAGCTGCTGTCCGCAGGATGAGCAGCAAAAAACATCCCTTCGGATAAGCACTGCCGCAATCCCTGAATTCCGGTGGAGCTTGAGTAATCAGCCGGAAAAATGATCCGATCGTTTTGAGTACGAAAGGTGAAGGATTCCAACTGGTAATTTTGCGGCGAAATGGTATCAAATATCCCGATATCTGCCTGGCCTGCAAGGAGCGCTGCCTGAATTTGATGGGCATTATCCATGCTGATTTCCAGAAAATAATCGGGAAAATCCTTTTCAAATTGTGGAAGTATATGACGAATAAATAAATTGTAATAGGGTTTATCTAAAATAATCCGAATCATTTTGCGCTGCTGATGGCGGATGGAGGCCAGGTCTTCTTCTAACTGATTCCGGATGCGCAGTATATTTTGCGCATCATTGATAAAGATAATACCCGCCTTTGTAAGGTGCATTCCGTCTGAATCCCGGCTGAAGAGAGCCGTACCGTATTCCTGCTCTATCTTTCTTAAGTGACGGGACAGGGCGGGATGGGACAGATAGAACTGGTCAGCAGCCTTGCTGACGGATTGTTCTTTTGCAATGGCAACGATATATTCTAAAATTTTAGAGTCCATCTGATTTCTCCAATCCTTGTTTTATGGCTTCTACGGGATTAAATTCCCAAAGAAGCTTTTTTAATTGGTCACTCCATAGAATGGAGCCGCCTGGTTTATGAAGCTCCGAAAGGAGTATCAGGTAAACAAGATAAAGCTCCGCTTCGTTCAATTCATGACCTGCCCGGGTAAAGAATCCCATGATCAGAGGTCTGGAATAAGCCAGGCGAAAGTAGGTAACTCCTGAATCGGGCCGGATATAGTAGGAAGGCAGCAAACCGATATGAGAACCACTTAAAATCATTGCCTCCTGCACCAGAATATTGGAGCAGTCATCAGTCACCCTGGGATGAAAATCATTTTTTAAAAAAATATCCTGAATCAATTCATATTGGGTGGTCTTTGAACTGGGGATCACAAAGGGGCAGTCGGAAAAATCATGGAGATCGGCCATGGGAAGTTCCTCAAACCGACGGATACCGTGATCATTTGTATAAAAAGAAGGTACAGCTAAAACCAGCTCCTCGCTGTGAATGGGAAGCATCTGAAGATCCTCAGAATCTTTGCCGCTGTGGGTGGCGATCGCGCAGTCCAATACGCCCTGTCTTAACAGAGTTTTCAGTTCATTGGCAAGCCCCTCCCTGGGAATCAGTTGTATAAATGGAAAGCGCTGATGAAACTCCGGATACAGTGAGGCAAACATTGCAATACCCCTGTTGGGAGAAACTCCTGCAGTGATCGTTATTTCCTGCTGCGTTTGCAGCTCAGAGATGGCTTTTTTTGTATGGTCTAAGGAGGCCAGGATCTGTTGGGCCGCTTCAATGTATAACCGACCGGCAGGAGTGGGAATCAGCTGGCGTTTGCTTCGGAAAAAAAGCTCCAGACCTGTCTCCTGTTCCAGTTCCTTCAGATAGAGGCTCAATGCCGGCTGACTGACGCCCAGCCGTGAAGCGGCTGCCGAAAGAGTACCGGTTGAAGCAATCGCAATAATATAGGGAAGCTGAGAAAGATTCATATGAAGTTCTCCTGACAAAAGTATAAGTTTTAGTTACAGTATAGATAAGACTTCGGGCATTGTCAACAGGGACTCTTTTTCGTATGATAAAACTATCAGAAAACAGAAAAACTTAAGAGAAGGAGAGTTTTATTATGAAAAAGTTGAATGCTTTTGTTCTGGCTCTGCCACTTGCATTATCCCTGGTTGCCTGCAGCAATAATGCGGCTACGGAAACTGCTAAAGCAGAGACTGCTGCGAAAACCACAGAAACAAGCGCAGCTGCCGGTGCCGGTGAGAACGCAGTTGCAGAATCTCCGTGGGAGGATGGGGATACCGTCACCTTTGAAATTGGCGCGCGTGCAGGCGGCGGTACCGACATGATGGTCCGCTATGTGACTCAGGCTCTGGGAGAACTGTATCCGAAAGTAAACTTTGTGGTACAGAATTATGATGTGGCGGAGGTTGGTTTACAGGCAGCAGCAAATGCTGATCCGGATGGACTGACTCTTACCTGTGTCTCTGTAGGAAACATGAGCGGATACCTGGCGGCCACTTCCGACACGAATCCGCAGGAAGCGTTTACGATCGTAGCGAAATTTACTCCCGGCGGTCCGCAGGCACTGGTTGCCAATGTGGATGCACCCTTTAATACCATGGAAGAATTGGCAGATTATATCAGAGCCAATCCCAAAAAGATCAACATTGGCGTATCGTTAGGCGCTGTCAGCCATTTTTCATGGCTGGAGACTTTTAATGCAATAGATCCGGAACTGAATAATCTGGTTAACTATGTTCAGTCCGGCGGTGAGGCCGATAAGCTCACCAACATTGCATCGAAGTCACTGGATCTGGTCAACTGTTCCCTGAATAATGCGATTGCATATGAAACCGACGGAAAACTGAAGGTTCTGGCGAGCATCGGCCCGGAAATCGCAACAAAAGAAGAAACTGAAAAATTACTGGGTGTTTCTTTAAATGATAACTACCGGAGTCTGCCGGAAATGGGAATTGATTATTCCCTGAACGTGGGTTCTTACATTGCAGTTCCTTCCAGTACAGATCCTGCAATTGTTGAAGCCCTGAACATGGCCTTCCAGAAACTGAATGACAATGATACATACAATAACGGTATCCATGCCATGGGTTCTTTTACCGGAGTGGACGATGTGGCAACATCTCAGGAAAGTTATAAGGCAGAGTGCGATGATGTTTTAGTTCTGATGGACAAG
>JALFHZ010000059.1 GCA_022776445.1 Lachnospiraceae bacterium | reverse complement strand
TTCACGACACATACAGTTGCCATAAACATGGCAATGACAAAAGAAAGACTGATAAACAGCGGTTTTTATGATTTAGCCACTGCCTATCAGTCTGTGCACGTCAACTATTGAAAGCGCTGTATACGAGAACCGTACGTACAGTGCTGTGAGAGGACGGCGGTTAGTCACCGCCTCCTACTCGATCCATGCAGATTAGGTCAGGCTGCCGCGTCTTGTTGCATTATCCTGAAAACGGAAATAGTCCGGACGGTGCCGGGATTGCGTGTATTCAAACATGATTCCATCGCTGTTGTAAGTCTGGCTGCTGATTACGGCAAGACAATTATAATCTCCAAGATCCAGATATTTTTCATCAATCTGTGTCATTTTTTCGACGGTCATCACCCGTTTACTGGTAACGATCGAAATATGCAGTACATGTTCCAGATACTCATAGATGGAATTTTCTGCAATTTCTTTTGTAAGATTCTGAACCACATCCTTTAAAAAATAGTTGTGGTTCAGGATAAGCGCTTTTCCATCCAGGTAGTGAAGCCGCTGCAGGTAGTACAGTTCAGCTCCTACAGCAAAGCCGGTTTGCCGAGATATTTTCGGGTCAGCTGTAATTTCAGCAAAACACAGAACTTCTGTCCTGGGGACCTGATGATTTCGAACAGCGGATTCTTTGAAAGTTTCTATACCGCCGAGAATAAAGGAAGTCTGCGGGCTTGGCTGGAAAATATTGCGCACGCCTTTTCCCTGCATGGTTTGCACATAACCGTCTGTAACAAGGGAACCGATGGATCTTCTGATGGTATTGCGGGAACAATCATAGGTCTGGATCAACTGATTCTCTGAGGGAAGCAGTTCCTGAAATTCATAGGTTCCGTTTTCAATCTTACTCTTTAAATCCTGATATATTTCAAGATATTTTGCTTTTGGCATAATGTATCACTCCTGCTTGTTTAAACATCTAATTTTATTATAATTAGGAACAGGAGAAAGTCAAGGAAAGAAGTTTTAAGAACTGATTCGATTAAAATAAACTTGTTTAAACAACTTTGAAAGAAAGGGTTGACATGTTTAAACAAGTATGCTATATATAATACATGAAACTTGTTTAAACAAGATTAAAAAACGGTATCAATGAAGAAGGAGAAACAAAATGGGTAAGTATGCAGAAGACGCAAAAGAGCTGCTGAGGCTGGTAGGCGGCAAAGAAAACATTGCAGCTGTGTCACATTGTATGACACGCATGAGATTTGTACTCAATGATCCGAAAAAAGCGGATATTGAGAAGATCGAGGCTATGAAAGTTGTGAAGGGCAGTTTTACACAGTCCGGGCAGTTTCAGGTTATCATTGGAAATACGGTTGCAGATTTCTATAATGATTTCATTGCGGTATCCGGGATCGAAGGGGTATCCAGGGATGCTGTCAAGAACGTAGCGAAACAGAATCAGAATGTGCTGCAGAGAGTCGTAACGGCGCTGGCGGAGATATTTGCGCCTTTGATTCCGGCAATTATTACGGGTGGTTTGATCCTGGGATTCCGGAACTGTATTGACAGTTTGTACTTATTTGAAAATGGAACAAAGACCTTGTGCGATATCAGCCAGTTCTGGACCGGAATTGACAGCTTTTTATGGCTGATAGGGGAAGCTGTATTTCATATGCTGCCCGTAGGAATATGCTGGTCTGTGACGAAGAAAATGGGTACTACGCAGATGCTGGGAATTGTACTCGGTCTTACACTGGTATCCGGACAGCTTCTGAATGCATACGCTGTTGCAGGAACTGTCGCAGCGGATATTCCGATATGGGATTTTGGACTCTTTCAAGTGCGTATGATCGGTTATCAGGCGCAAGTGATTCCGGCTATTTTGGCTGCATTTACTCTGGTCTATCTGGAAAAGTTTTTCCGGAAGATTACGCCGCAGGTGATTTCCATGATTGTCGTACCGTTTTGCAGTCTGCTGTTAGCAGTCATTGCGGCGCATTTCGTGCTTGGACCGATCGGATGGAAAATTGGTTCGTTTATTTCTTCTGTTGTGTATGCAGGTATCACAGGTTCCTTTAAGGTCATTTTTGGCGCTGTTTTTGGTTTTGTATATGCACCGCTTGTGATTACAGGACTGCATCATATGTCAAACGCGATTGATCTTCAGTTGATCGCGGATTACGGCGGAACCATGCTGTGGCCGATGATCGCCCTGTCCAATATTGCACAGGGATCTGCTGTCCTTGGAATGATTGCGCTTCAAAGGAAAAACGCGGAGGCACAGGAAGTGAATGTACCGGCCTGCATTTCCTGCTATCTGGGCGTAACGGAGCCGGCAATCTTTGGCGTAAACCTGAAACATATGTTTCCTTTTGTTTGCGGAATGATCGGTTCTGCCTGCGCTGCTGTAGCCTGTGTTGCAATGGGAACAACTGCCAATGCAATCGGAGTAGGAGGACTTCCGGGTATTCTGTCTATCAAGCCAGACTCTATGGGTGGATTTGCAGTCAGTATGATCATTGCAGTTGCAGTACCATTGGGCCTGACAATGATTGTGGGAAAGAAAAAATGCAGACAGTAGAGGAGCAGCTATGAATAATTTTAAAAAGAGCACCATTTATCAGATATATCCTAAATCATTCTATGACAGTAACGGAGACGGAACAGGTGATATTCAGGGAATCATCCAAAAACTGGATTATATAAAAAGTCTGGGAGTAGATTACATTTGGAGCACGCCATTTTTTGCTTCACCTATGAATGATAACGGTTATGATGTGGAAGATTACAGGAAAATCAATCCGCTGTTTGGAACGATGGAAGATGTGGAAGAACTCATAGCAAAAGCAGGGGAACGTGGCATTGGGCTTATGTTTGATATGGTATTTAATCATACATCTACAAAGCATGAATGGTTCCGGAAGGCACTGTCAGGCGACAGAAACTATATGGATTATTATATCTTTCGGGATGGTTCTCCGGAAACTCCGCCTACAAACTGGACGTCAAAATTCGGAGGTTCCGCGTGGGAATACGTTCCTTCCCTGAAAAAATGGTATCTTCATCTGTTTGATGTAACACAGGCAGACCTGAACTGGAATAATCCGAATGTGAGAGAAGAATTGAAAAATGTTATCCGGTTCTGGAAGAAAAAAGGAGTAAAGGGATTCCGATTTGATGTAGTCAATCTGATTTCCAAACCGGAAGTATTGGAGGATGATACCACAGGAGACGGAAGAAGATTCTATTCAGATGGACCGCATGTTCATGAATTCCTGAAAGAACTGGCTGCGGATACGGAAATTGAGGATATGATCACGGTAGGAGAAATGTCTTCAACAAGTCTGGAACATTGTATCCGGTACTCAAATCCGGATGAAAAAGAACTGTCCATGTGTTTCAATTTTCATCATCTGAAAGTAGATTACAAAGATGGAAATAAATGGGAACTGATGGAGCCGGATTATCAGAAACTGAAAGAATTGTTCGAAACATGGCAGACAGAAATGGAGAAGCACAACGGATGGAATGCTGTATTTTGGTGCAATCATGACCAGCCGAGAATTGTATCGCGATTCGGAAATGAGAAAAAATACTGGAAGGAATCCGCAAAAATGCTTGCTGTCTGTATTCATATGTTACGGGGAACGCCATACATTTTTCAGGGAGAAGAACTGGGGATGACCAACCCGGGATATGAAGAAATCGGTGAATATCGTGATGTAGAAAGCATTCATTATTATCATATTTTGCTGGAAGAAGGAAAGACACAGAAGGAAGCACTGGAGATTCTGGGGCAGCGTTCCAGAGATAACGGCAGGTCTCCCATGCAGTGGAATTCCGACAAGTATGCGGGATTTTCAGAAAAAGAGCCGTGGATCGGTGTGCCTGAGAATCACAGATTTATTAATGTGGAAGCGGAGAATCAGGATGCGGATTCGATACTGAATTACTACAGAAAGCTTGTGGATTTAAGAAAGAGATATACGGTTATCCAGGATGGGGGTATTGAATTTTTATTTCAAAAACAGAGGGAAGTATTTGCTTATAAAAGATTGCTGGATGGGCAGGAACTGATTGTTTTAAATAATCTGACAGAAAAGGAAGTATTCCTACAGGAAGCTATAATCAGCAAAGGTTATGAATGCCTAATCAGCAATTATGAGCAGGATGGGAAAGACAGTACTTTGCAAAGCCTGCGGCCATATGAGAGTATTGTGATGTTAAATAAGCAGGTTGGATAACGAATCCATACTGGATGCTGATTGCGTCAATGATCCTATTTGGTACATTAGGTCCCTTTGTTCGAAACATTCCTGTTTCTTCCGGAGAACTGGCATTGTATCGTGCCATTTTAGCAGCTCTTTTAATTGCTGTGTTTCTGATAGTAACCAGACAAAAGATACCGTTTTGTATGCCCCATTCTTTTCCATGAAAGACTGACGTGGAAACAGATTGTATGCTTTGTAATGTCTGCATCAGGGCTTGTGATGATTACCGGTATTGGAGAAATTGGTGGAGGAAACCATTTTATTGGGATCTTGTTCGGGCTGGGAGCAGCAATATTGGGCGGAACCGTGACGGCCTCCTGTTTAAAGAATTCTTTTCAGCAGACAGTATATGTAAGTGAAAACCGTTATGCGGTTCACAATACGGAACAGGTGACTTCTTATTTGGAAAAGCAGGGATGTAAGATGTTGCGGATCCTGTAGCCTTTGGAGAAGGAACGAAAGGGAATATTTTGATGAAAAATTCAGGGGGGGTTGTAACTTGCGCGAGTCACAACCTCCCCTGTTCGGGTAACGTTTTCTGTCAGTCGTCTTCTTCCGGTGCCAGCTCCGTGGTTTCTACTGCAGGAGGCATGAGATGGGAGAATACAACAAATCCGATGAATGCCGCAGCCAGACCCGGGAGGATAGGCTGACTGAACTTGATCCCGAAAAGCATGCCGCCGGAGATATGCTCCAGATATACGACTACGATGGTTCCGAGAACAAGGGAAGCGATCGTTCCGGCTGTAGAGGCTTTCTTCCAGTAGTGCCCCATTACATAGGGGAAGAAGGAGCCTGCGGCGCGGAGTGTGAAGCAGAACATCAGGATGGAAACAATGCTCTGGGTGTT
>JALFHZ010000058.1 GCA_022776445.1 Lachnospiraceae bacterium | reverse complement strand
AAAAAACATGTTTTTTGTAATTATACCATTAAACAGGTAATTAATAAAGGACATTTTGGGGCCCGAATCCGACCGGAAGCAATTCTTTTAACCTGTATATCTGAACATGTGCTTCATCTGTCGCCAGAATAATCCGAAACGTCTCCGGATCACAGAATTCCATCATCACCTGCCTGCATACACCACACGGGGCCGTGAAGCATCCCGGCTCTCCGGCTTTTCCGCCTACGATACAGATCGCTTCAAAATCACGTTCCCCTTCGCTCACCGCCTTAAAAAAAGCTGTTCGCTCAGCACAGTTCGTCGGCGTGTAGGCCGCATTTTCAATGTTGCAGCCGCAATACACGGTTCCGCTTTTTGTAAGCAGCGCAGCTCCTACAGAAAAATGGGAATAGGGACTGTAGGAACGCGTTCTTGCTTCCAGTGCTTTTCGGATTAATGCTCCATAGTTCGCTTTTCTTTCAGATTCCTTCATTAGACGCCCGCCTCCTTCTCATGTTTTTCTTTTGCCCCTGGCATCATCATATCATAAATATCCCATACCGAATACCCCACATTAAAAATACCGGGAGCCAAAATGGCTCCCGGCGTCATTATGATCGGATCGCTTCCGTTTCCCCCTGTTTCACCAGCACGGTCCTCACGCGCTTTCCCTTCAGAAAACCACTTTCTTCCATGCCTTTTTCAATCACGCGGCTTAAAGCGGCGGCATCCAGCTGAATCAGGGTATTATCTTCAAGCCGTACCAGACATTCCTCTGCTTCCACCGGCTTTCTTTCCTTCATGCACCAGATATTGCTTTTATTCAATGCACCAACTTCTTCCAGAGCAGTGACGGTTCGATAAATGGTCGCCATTCCAATATCCGGAAAAAGCTTTACCGCCTCATAATAGATCTCCTTGCAGCTGGTATATTCATTTTTCAGTATGATATCAATCAAAAGCTCCCTCTGTCTGGTGATTCTTCCGCCTTTCTGCTTCAGGCGCTCTAAAATGATATCTTTCTCCATGTCGATTCCTCCTGAATCCAATTGCGATTATGCGCTGAGCTTTCCCTGTACGCTTCTCACAACAGTAAGATCCTGACTTTCTTTGTGCGGACGTACCAGCAGATAAATAAAGCAGGCAATCAGCACAAAAGCCGCAATGGTTCCGATTCCAAAGGTTCCGGCTGTGAGCAGCGTTCCCACCTGATAAATACAGAGAGAAACCACATAGGCCAGACCGGTCTGATAGCCGATGGCATACCAGAACCACCGAATATTGTTCATTTCCCGCATGATCGCACCCATAGCCGCAAAGCATGGCGCACACAGCAGGTTGAATACCAGGAATGAGTATGCGGCAACTGCGCTCATGGAACCTGCCAGAGATCCCCAGACCTCCGCTCCGTCCTCTGCAACTTCACCAAAACCATACAGAATGCCAAAGGTACCGACTACGTTCTCCTTAGCAACAAGGCCTGTGATTGCCGCCACAGCAGCCTTCCAATCGCCCCATCCAAGCGGAGTAAAGATCCACGCGACCGCAGAACCGATTCCAGCAAGGATACTGTTGTTCATGTCCTCAACCATACAAAAGCTTCCGTCCTCGATTCCGAAGCTCTGCGCGAACCATACAAAAATCGTGGATACCAGAATGATGGTTCCTGCTTTTTTGATAAAGGACCATCCACGTTCCCACATGCTCCTCAGCACGTTTTCCACGGTCGGCATGTGATAAGCCGGAAGCTCCATGACAAACGGTGCCGGATCTCCGGCAAACAGTTTCGTCTTCTTTAACATAATGCCGGAGCAGATGATCGCCGCAATTCCCACGAAATACGCGCTCGGTGCAACCCAGGGAGCGCCGTCAAACAGTGCTCCTGCAATCAGTGCAATAATCGGAAGCTTTGCACCACATGGAATGAAGGTGGTGGTCATGATCGTCATCTTACGGTCGCGGTCATTTTCAATGGTTCTGGATGCCATGATTCCAGGCACGCCGCATCCGGTGCCGATCAGCATCGGAATAAAGGATTTTCCAGAAAGACCGAATTTGCGGAAAATACGGTCCATGATAAACGCGATTCTCGCCATATAACCGCACGATTCCAGAAAGGCGAGAAACGCAAACAGCACCAGCATCTGAGGTACAAAACCAAGCACCGCACCGACACCGCTGACAATGCCGTCAACCAGAAGTCCGACCATCCAGTCAGAACAGCCGATCTGCTCCAGTGCGCTCTGGGCCCCCGGCAGAATCCATTCTCCAAACAACGTATCATTGGTCCAGTCTGTCAGGAATGCACCGACTGTCGTAACAGAAACATAGTACACGATATACATCACCACAGCAAAAATCGGAAGCGCCAGGAAACGGTTCGTAACCACACGGTCAATTTTATCAGAAACGGACATCTGCTGTCTCACACGTTTTGTATAGCAATCCTCGATCATACTCCCTATGTAGTTGTATCGCTCTCCGGTAATGATGCTTTCGGAGTCGTCATCCATCTCCTGTTCGCAGGAAACGATATCTTCCTCAATGTGTGCCAGAAGCTCTGCATCCAGCTTCAGGCTTTCCTGAACTTTGGCATCACGCTCAAACAGCTTGATCGCATACCAGCGTTCCATGCTCTTGTCCACATGTCCGGAGATTGCTTCTTCTATATGCGCAATCGCATGTTCCACACACCCGTCAAAGCTGTGCGCCGGGACTGTTTTCTTGCCGCTTCTGGCCAGTGCTACCGCACGCTCCGCCAGCTGTTCGATTCCCTCACCCTTCAAAGCGGAAATCTCCACAACCTTGCAGCCGATGTCCTTGGAAAGACGTTCGACATTCAGCATTTCGCCGTTCTTTCTTACCAGATCCATCATATTGATTGCGACAATTACCGGTATTCCCAGTTCCGTAAGCTGTGTAGTCAGATACAGGTTACGCTCCAGATTCGTACCATCGATGATATTGATGACCGCATCCGGACGCTCCCCGATCAGGAAATTCCTCGATACCACCTCTTCCAGTGTATACGGGGACAGCGAATAGATGCCGGGAAGATCCACCAGAACCGCTTCATCCGCTTTGTCGCTGTGGCCTTTCAATCTGCCTTCCTTTTTCTCAACCGTTACTCCCGGCCAGTTTCCCACAAATTGATTGGAACCGGTTAATGCATTAAATAAGGTGGTCTTTCCGCTGTTCGGATTGCCAGCCAATGCAATTTTTACCTTCATAATCGTTTCCCTCTTCTCAAATTTTTATTCCTGAACCTCAATCATTTCGGCGTCAGCCTTTCTCAGAGACAGTTCATATCCGCGAACTGTAATTTCAATCGGATCACCAAGCGGTGCTGCTTTACGCACAAATATCTCGGTTCCTTTTGTAATTCCCATATCCATGATTCGGCGCTTCACTGCACCTTCCCCGCAGAGTTTTTGCACTCTAACGGTATGCCCGCACTTCACCTCACGCAGCGTTGCCATACACATTCCTCCTTAAACCATAATTTTAGCTGCCATTTCCTTGTCAATCGCCACACGCGATTCCTTCACATTGACAATCAGATTTCCGTTGATCTCGGATATAACCGTGACAAATCCACCTGCGACGAAACCAAGACTTTCCAGAAATCGTCTCGTTTCTTCTTTACCTCCGACTTTCCTGATCTGATTCATTTTTCCGGCCTCAGCCATTGATAAAGGCATCATGATTCACCAGCTTTCTTAATTGATAATCATTTTCATTTCTTTCGGTAGTTAGTATAAACTTACTTTTGTTATAAGTCAATAACCTTATTGATGAACTTTTTTCATTAAGGGTATTGTGCTCCCACTTTTTACCTTGTCATGCAGGAATGGGAATGCTATAATGATTACCATATGAATTGATAGAAGATTTTCGGGGAGGTACCATACATATGCGCGGCAACGAATCCGCAGAAGATTATCTGGAAACAATTTTGATTTTAAGTAAAAGGCTGCCTGTCGTCCGTTCAATCGATATTGCTGTGGAACTCAATTATTCCAAGCCAAGTGTCAGTGTTGCAATGAAAAATCTGCGGGAAAAGGGTTATATCGAAGTGAATCCTTCCGGTTTTATCACCCTTACAGAATCCGGCTGCGCCATTGCATCCAGCATATACGAGCGTCATACGGTTCTCTCCAACTGGCTGATTTCCCTCGGCGTACCGGAGGAGACCGCCGTCACCGACGCATGCAAAATGGAACATCAGATGAGCGCAGTAAGCTTTCATGCCATGAAGCAGTTTATTGAGCAGCATCAATAAAAAAAGAGGACACAAAACGGAGCATCCTACTCCATTTTGTGTCCTCCTGCTGTTATCCGATCCCGTCAGGCTCCAAATCCCAGTTTTGTGTAAATATTCCACACGCACAATGCCATAATCACCAGGATCAGAAATACAAACAATTTGTCAACCGTCGCTGACGGCATTTTTTTATTGATCTTCTTACCCACAATACCGCCGTAAACGCCGCAGATCATCATACCGATCAGCATCACCCACAATCCAGGATCCACTTCCTGATACAATGCCTTCGGAACATTGCCCTTCATAAAGGTCATAATCAGACTTGCGGTCTGGGAAATCAGAATCATATACAGAGAGTTCTGTGCAGCCACTTTCGTCGGCATGGATAAAAAGAAGAACAGCACCGCCAGATTCATCGGACCGCCGCCGATTCCCACAAAGGAAGACAGCGTGCCCAGCGCAAAGCCCAGTGCCAAGAGTGCAACCGGATTTTTCACATGAAAGCCTTTGCAGCGTTTTTTATTCAGCGTATAAATCAAGGTCAAAAATACTGCGATCAGCAGTGCCAGCGCCTGATAGCCGCCTACTGCTTCCTGATTTGCAAAAGAAGCTTTGATTTCCGAATAAATGATCTTGCCCAGCAGGCCTCCGATTGCGGAACCGATTGCCAGCCAGGTGGTCAGATTCCAGTCAATCAGGTTATCACTTCCGCCCTTTTTGGTATTCATCGCAGCCGTGATGACATTATAACTGGTCATGGAAATCACCGTACAGGTTGACAAAAACGTAATGGTATTCACCGGAAGCACTCCGACCGCATCCAGAGCCGGTTTCATAAACACACCGCCGCCTACGCCGCAGATTGCGCCAACTACAGAAGCCAGAATGCTGACTGTAAAAAAGATAATATATGTCATTTCACTCACCCGTCCCCTTCAATACCGGTTATCTGTTTGCCTTGTCTTCAAAATAGGTGGATTTCTCGAACTGCCCCGGGAAAATCATTTCCTCTGCCAGAATTGCTGCGTCTGCAATGCAGTCCAGACAGGAACGGAACTTCGGAGATTTCGGCTCCTTCATATCACCACAGGTAACGGTCTGATTCTTCTCATAAAATGCTCTGGTAATTCTGCCAGCCAGGTCATAGGATTCCTTCTTGGACTTGTTGGTCTTGTCATCGTCCATGTGACCGGTACTGGTAACAAACCCCGCCAGATAGATTGCACCTGAGATGGCACCGCATGTTCCAAGCTTTCCGCCCATGCCGCATCCAAAGGTCTCCATGCCTTTGAAGCAAACCATCGGATCCAGTCCCAGAAGATCTGCGTAGGTCACTGCCAGTGCCTGTGAACAGTTGTAGCCGCTCTTAGCGTAATAATCAACTGCCGTTTGTACTCTTGATTTCATCATTTGTTTTTCCCCCTAAATGACTTGTTAATAACTTATCGTTATTTTTTTATCAGCTTCGATCATATTATAACAATCATCTGTACGAAAAACAATTCTTATGTTATTATAAAATACATAATAATTTTATTATGTGTTTTTCAGGGGGACTTTTATGACCATCCGACATCTTCACATTTTTCTGGAAGTATGCTATGCGGAGAGCATCACGTTGGCTGCAGAGCGACTGAATATGGCACAGCCGGCTGTCAGCACCGCAATCCGCGAACTGGAACAGTATTATGGCGTTCGTCTGTTTGACCGTATGAACCGCAGAATCTACATCACCCAAGCCGGAACTATGCTCATGAACTACGCCAACTCCATTTTATCACAGATGGATGAGGTGAAGCATGTCATTGGCGAGACTTCTACCACGGGGACACTGCGGATCGGCAGCAATATCGCATTTGCCGTCAGCTACCTTGCCGATATCATCGCTGATTTTTGCCAAATCCATCCTGCCATCTCAGTCTATACCCGTATTCAAAGCCCGCGCAATCTGGAGGATGGCCTGCTGCACAATGAACTGGACTTCGCCATCGCGGACCGTCTGACCTCCCACGGTGCATTCCACTACCAGAAGCTCACGCAGGAAGAAATGCGGCTGGTCTGCTCCCCGGATCTCGCCGTCAGGTATCTTCCTGGGCTGCCGATCACCGGCGACATAAAAGTCCCGATCACACTTGCTCAGTTAACCGAGATGCCGCTGCTCCTGCGTGAGATCGGAAGCGGCTCCCGCGACCATATGGATCTGGCATTTCGCAGCGCAAATCTAAGTCCTATAATAGCTGCAGAAAGCGTCAGCACTCCCGCCCTTCTGAAGCTTTGTCTCAGAGGGCTTGGTGTGCTGCCGCTTCCTTCTTCACAGGCCAGTGAACTCAGAAAAACTCACCATCTCATCGAGTTTTCTCTGACGGACACGGTCCTGTGCCGCAATTATTATCTGATCTACCACCAGAGCAAATACCTTACCCGTGGTATGCATCTGTTTATCCAGTATCTGGAGGAACAGTTTGCCTAACACGCTATATGAGTGTCAGCTCCATAACCATCCATCTTCGGCATCTGGATGTCCATAAGTATAAGATAAATCCCGTTCCACGAAGTATCTCAACCGCGATCTCCTGATTCAGTTCATTATCCTCCACCAGCAGCAGCTTTTTCCCGTCATAACAGGGGAATTCCTGTTCCGTACTCCGGGGCTTCACAGATGTCACATATGGTCTGGAAAGGATATCCCGAAGTTCCGACATAAACATCGGCTTTGAACAGAAGCCTGTCACTCCTGCTTCTCTTGCTTCTTCCTCAATATTGGACCAGTCATATGCTGTAAGGATAATGATCGGTTTGCTGTCCCCGATCATGCGACGGATTCTTCTCACCACTTCAATACCGTTCATATCGGGCATGAGCCAGTCAATAATGTAGGCATGGAATTCATCGCCCTGATCAATGGCAAACTGTGCCCGAAGCACAGCCTCTTTTCCGGCTGTGGTCCACTCTGCCCGCATGCCGATCACGCTGAGCATGCTGGATATGCTCATGCAGGTGTTTGCATCATCGTCTGCCACCAGTGCCCGCAGACCCTGTAATTCCGGAATCACTTCCGTTTTAACAGGACTGCCGCTTACACGGAACTGAAGCTTCACAATAAACTCCGAGCCCTTTCCAACGGTACTGTTTACAGTGATGGTTCCGCCCATAATATCCACGATGCTCTTTGTTATGGCCATTCCAAGACCAGTACCCTGGATTCCGCTGACCGTCGATGTCTGTTCTCTGGTAAAGGCTTCAAAAATATGCTTCTGGAACTCTGCACTCATGCCGATTCCCGTATCCTTCACCCGGAACTCATATCCCGCATATCCTTTCGGAGAATCGTTGGTCTGAATGATCCGAAG
>JALFHZ010000057.1 GCA_022776445.1 Lachnospiraceae bacterium | reverse complement strand
AGAAGTACATGCCAATATTCTTCAGGCACTGTTGGATGAGAACCTGAAAACGGAGCCGAAACAGCTGACCACGCTGGCAATCACTTTCGCATTGTTTGCGGCGGTGTTTTTGACATGGTTTTTTCGGAATATGTGGATGGTTTCAGGTGTTTCGTTGACATTGATTCTCGGATACTGGTTCTTTACTCACTGGGCATACGAACAGGGCTTTGTGATGCCGCTTCTTTATCCGATTGCAGCAGTCTTAATCTGCTACATCTATAGAATAGGCTGTCAATATATTCAGGAACGACTGGAAAAAAAACACGTAGAATCTGTATTTGGAAGATACGTGTCGAAAGCAGTGGTAAATGAAATTTTGAGAGGCGGCAAGGATACCTTGCGATTAGGGGGGCAAAAGAAAGATATTGCAGTACTGTTTGTTGATATTCGTGGATTTACCCCTCTTTCCGAAGCATTAGATCCGGAGCAGGTTGTCACCATTCTCAATCAATATCTGGAGATTACGACAAAAGCAGTGTTTGATAATGGAGGAACTGTTGATAAATTCATCGGAGACGCGACCATGGCTTTGTTTAATGCCCCTCTGGATCAGGATGATTATGAGTTCCGGGCAGTCAAAGCCGGGCTTGACATGGCAGCAGCCGGGAAAGCTATGGAAAAAGATTTGCTAAAATTGAGTGGTAAAACCGTCAGTTTTGGGATTGGTATCAACTGCGGAGAAGCTGTCATCGGCAATATCGGCACTTCCAGCCGTATGGAATATACAGCAATTGGGAATACCGTCAACACGGCCGCACGACTGGAGAGCCGGGCAAAAGCCGGGGAGGTTCTGATCAGTCCGGAAGTATATGAACGTTTGAAGGACAGAATCGAGGTGGAAAGTCTTGGACCATGTACTTTAAAAGGGATTTCTGAACCGATGGAAATCTTCCGGGTAACAGGGATTCGGTATCCAGCCCGGAGCAGATGATCTGTATTTGATCGGAGAAAGTTTTATTCAACCTGAGAAGGAAAACCGTGGGGCTGATCCGAAAATGATCATTGCCCGAACCAAGCATCCGAACTATTTGGCTGTTGCAGGAATATTAAAATATTAAGCCAGGGAAATATTTAACCCTGAAATGCAACGTGAAAACCCTGCAATACGGTAACCGCGCTTCTTGCTTGAAGAATGCAGTGAGCAGGAGGCAGCTGCACGGATTCCGATTATCGAGTCAATTCTATCGACATTGAGGTCAAAGGATGCCAGCAAATTTGAACCTGAATTTCTACTGTCTTTGTTATTCCTTATTCCCAGCAGCGGGCGCATTGCCGGGCAGAAGGGAAAATTCCTCGTTATAGACAAAGCCGCCATCGACATAGAACCATACAAGGCTGGCTGTAGTCCCGTCCGCAAACGCGAAAGCGGCTGTCAGGTCGCCGTTTCCGTCCTCGTCCAGATCGGTGTAATCACAGTCCCAAAAGCTGATCCCGGTACCGCTGACCTCCAGATACACCGAGGTTTCTGTGCCGTCCGGCAGCATGGTGCCGGAAACAGTGCGCTCCGGCGTAACGGTTTCGCCGCTGCAAGCTGTCAATGCCAGCAGGAGTGTGAGCGCAGCGCCCAGAGTAAGTAATTTCTTTTTCATGTTAACTCTTTATCCATGATAATCGCCCGTTGAGGAATCCACCGTGACGAATGGAACAACGTTGCCGTTTATCTCCACATAGACCTGATAGATACCATGGCCCAAGTCCTCATAGTGATCCGGCGTAACACCGTAGTTGTCAAAAAGGCTCTGTTCAAAATCGGTTTTCCACGCGTCATCATCAGTATTTTTGGTAACATCCTCCTCGGTGGGCGTTTCCTCTGCGGTCGGAGGAACTGTGGATTCCGTTTCGCCGGTCTGCTCTGTTGCGGTATACGGCTGTTGGGTCTGATCGGTATGTTGTGTTTTGCCGCAGGCAGTCAGTGTAAGCAAAAATGTGAGCGCAAGAGCTGCGGCAATCAAGGGTTTTCGTTTCATAAATAGTCCTCCTGTGATTTCATAAGCAAGACGTAGAGCGATATCAGAACGGTAAGCTCTGCCCCATGCTACCGATGCATCCTGTACCAATCCAGCACAGCACTCAAATTGTCAACGCTTACCCGCTCGCCGCCATGGAACATCATGTCCAGCATATCGTCCTCCTCCGGTGTGCGGTCTTGCTTATTGGCAAGACCTTTACCCGCCGTTTTGACCATAATATCCATCATCAGGCGGTATGCGCCGTGGAGCTTCTTTACATCGAAGTTTCCTTGCAGCGTGAAAAGCGGAATTCTGACCGGAATGTTGTTCTTTTTTCGAACCACATCCGTCTGTGTTCCGGTCTGCCCCATGCCCACGGCACAGGCAGCGCACACCTTGTAGCGTTTGGTAGCAGCGGCATAGCCCTTGATCCCGCTTGCCATGATCCAGCCGAGATAGATGACCTCTGCACCGGAAACTACTTTTTTCTTGGCCTCCGCCAGTGAGTAGGCAGGAAGTCCCGTTTCGTGTGCCAGCAGCTTTGCATAGCGCTCCGTGCTGCCAGTATTGGTGGTATAAATAATTGCGTTCATTGATTTTACACTCCTATCTTTCTCTGACTCCGGCAATGAGAATAAGCGTAACCGCTGTCGCTCAGCGGAAATATTCGGTATCTTCCATGGTAGACCTCTTCAGTAAGTAATCGGTGTACGAAACAAGGCATCATTGCTATCACCGTGTTTTCTCCTATTTCCATGCCAATAAAATCAGCGAGATACAGTACCGAACCACGATCAGTCCCCCTTTGCGAAAATGTCACAGATGCTTTTTTATCTCATACGATTCCAAATACGATGGATGTACCGATTCCCTGTGTATACAGCACCATGGTCGAAACAAAGTTGGCTGCCTGAACCGCAGTAATCCCCAACAGATCAGCAAGTTTCTTGTATACTGGCATCGTCTGAATGGGTGATCGAAAAGCCAATGCTCAAAAGCTGTCCGTTTTCTCCTGCATAAAAAAAGCGAAACATTCTGTATGCAACATCCGATAGAAAAGCCGGACGTGCCGATCCAGTTTTTCAAGGCTTTCCGTTTCTCTTTCCGGCTGACGGTCACATACGCCCAGCAGGGTGATGACCGGCGTAACATACATCATTGCCAATGTGTCAGGATTCTCGTTTTGAATCACCCCGGCACGGATCAGCTCTTTGAAAATAGCAGCGTGGTATTGGAGCAGCCGATCTACAAAACGCTCCGAATACAGTGCGGCCAATTCAGGTGAGCGGAATTGCTCAATGGTCATCATGCGGCGAAACCGGCTGATAGTTTCATCATGCAGGGAATAAGAAAAAATCTGGCGCACCTTTTCTGCCAACGTATCTTCTGATATTTTCGTAAAGATCGAAAAATCCCGCCCGGCCTCCTGGACATGAATATCGATTCTCCCAGTAAACTCCTGATACTGCGCCGCAGTGGTCGCTACGATGGCATCGAAAATCTCCTGTTTACTGGCATAGTGCTTATACAGGGCAGCCTTGGTCAATCCAAGCTGCTTTGCAATATCGCTCATAGATGTTCCGGGATAGCCCTTCTCCGCAAACAGCTCCAGGGCTGTTTCAATAATCCGCTCTTTGGTATCTCCAGCCATCATTGTCCTCCTTTATAGAAGTAACCGATCGTTAACTATATTAAAGTTACCGATCGGTTACTTGTCAATAGGCGCGCGCAAAAAACTGCATTTTTTATGTATGTGATTCTGTCCACGCTTTGATATGCTCCGTTCTTAGCAGACCTTCGATGGTGCAGGGGACATTTTCCGTTGTGTGGTGATAGTGGAATCCGAGCTTTTCCTGTCCCCAAATTGGGACGCCGATCTAATAACCGATCTTACATTCGGTATCGGGAGAAAACCCCGATATTGTTTTTTCCTCCGATCATCAGGCCGATGCTTCCCACCGGATGACCTATGGACAACTGCATCCACACCTATGCTGGGGTGCAGCTCCGGTGATACAAGTCCTCAAGGACGGGCATATTCTCAGGCACAGGGTTGTTGAAATTCCGGGTGATGAAGAATACCCTCACCGGGGGCAATCGGATTTTCCAGACGGACTGTTAAAGAAGCCTGCGGATCTGTGTCTACCAACAGAACCTTTTATCCTATATGTATGCCAGCAGGAAGAACAAGGGAAACGTACTATTTGTTGATACAGTAAAAGAGTCACAGTCATTGACCCAGTGGAATGGTGACTGTGACTCTCTGTTTGTTTATTTGTGAGATACATACAAACGAGCAGGGGGAAAATCAGTGAAAAGAATAGTTCCCGGAAATAGCTTCTGTCAGTACCGCTTATTTAGCTGTACATCAATGACAAACAGTACGACTCCTCCACAGTGGACTGGAATCTCTATCGGCGGAATGCTGCACAGCGTTGCACTGGGCATTCCACCGTTGCCAAACGCTGCTGCAGACTGATACTGCATTTCCACTCGGTCACCATATTTTTTCAGTATCTCCAATGCTTCATTCAGGTGATCATGTTTTACGCCGATCATAAGGGGTACGCTTTTCTTTTTGAACATCTGTAAATGTAAGATTCTGGAAATGATTCCGCCGATGCCCGCTCCAGATCCTCTTTGTCGATAAAGAATTTGACGCGCTTCTGCCTCCTATACTGCTTTGCCATCCACCTTATGGGGCAGGCTGATCCTAAAGAAATGTGGATGGATGCATGAAGGGAGGATGTCCATGACCAGGACCTCGTCCGGATGGAGCAGAATCTTTGCTATTCAGGATCCATAATACATCCCGGATCGGAGAAAATGAAAAAGAACAGATCAGTTGGGAAATCCGTTTTAAAAAGCAAGACAGGCACTATCCATATTCATAATTGTGTAGTAGAATAAAAATGGGATTTTCTCTTTGATGTGATATGATGTTCGAATATTATGCTGATTAAAAGGGGGAACTTTGAATCTTGAATAGGATGATTCTTCGCAAAGGAGCCATTTTCCAGGACTTTCTTTGCGCTGCTATATTTGTGTGCGCAGCAACCGGTGTCGGATGGTTGTTTCGGTTGCTCCAGTTTCCTGAGACAAACATTGTGGTTGTCTATATTCTCTCAGTTATTCTGACAGCCAGATTTACGAATGGATATATCTGGGGCATTCTGGCTACACTGCTGTCTACTTGTGCATTCAATATCTTTTTCACACACCCATATTACACGCTGTCTGTAGATGATCCTACCTATTTTATTACCTTTGCAATCATGGCAATCACTTCCATCATCACAAGCGCCCTGACTTCCAAGGCGAAGGAGATGACAGCAGAAGCCATACGCAATGGGCAGGAATCCAGTGCGCTGTATTACCTGACAAGTCATCTGGCCGAAGCAGAAAGCGCGGATGAAATTGCGAGGATCACGGTTGAAACGGTCAGCCGTATCATGGACTGCAGAGCTGCCTGCCTTTGCTTTAATGAAGAGGGAAAACCGGAGCGCACGTTCATCCAGCAGAAAGGTGAGTCAGACCAGATCCGAAGAAGCGTTCCAAATCCGGATCAGATACAGCGCCGGATTGAGAATCTGCGAACAGATTTTGATGCCGAAGAGGAATTTTATGACTGGCCGATTTACGGAAGCGAATCTGTCCTTGGCATTTTACGAATCCCCAAAACCCGGGCAGAGGGGCTGGCGGATCAGCAGAAGAAGCTGCTCCATTCCATGATCGAAAGTACCGCCATTGCCATGGACCGGCTGCGCGTCATAAAAGAGCGGATCCGTTCCCGGGAGGAAGCTGCTCAGGAACGCTACCGGGGCAATCTCCTGCGGGCGGTTTCACATGACCTTCGGACGCCTTTGGCCGGGATCATGGGTACCAGCGAAATGATCATGGATATGACGGAGAAGTCCGACGCCCGGTACGCCCTTGCGGACGGGATATACAAAGATGCGGATTGGCTGCACGCGCTTGTGGAGAATATTCTCAGTCTGACACGGCTACAGGATGGACGGCTCATGCTTCATAAAGAGCAGGAACCGGTGGAGGAAGTGATCGGTGCAGCGGTTCTTGCCATTGGAAAAAGAGCGCCGGAACGGGAAATCGCCGTCCATATTCCCGATGAGGTCTTGATGGTTCCCATGGATGCCAGGCTGATCGGCCAGGTGCTGACAAATCTGCTGGACAATGCGGTCAAACACACCCTGCCGGAAGAAGAGATCTCCGTTACCGTATCCAAAGATTCTGCGCAGCAGATGGCTGTATTTACGGTTGCTGATCGGGGGACCGGTATCTCAGCCCAGGATCAGCCCAACATCTTTCAGATGTTTTACACGACAAAAGGGAAAGGACCGGATGCTAAACGTGGAATTGGCCTGGGCCTTGCAATTTGCGATTCCATCGTGACGGCTCACGGCGGAACGATCAGCGCGCATAATCAAGAAAAGGGAAAGGGAGCAGTCTTTACCTTTACCTTACCTTTGGAGGAAAACACAGATGATAAGGCACAGTGAAAATATTTTGGTTGTGGAGGATGATGCACAGATCCGCAACTTTATTACCTATACCCTGAAGCAGGAGGGGTTTCCCTGCCTCACGGCCGGAACAGCCCAAGGCGCCCTGACTCAATTAGTATCCGGGCAAATCGATCTGGTGCTTCTGGATCTGGGGCTTCCGGATTTTGACGGGATGGAGGTCATACGAAAGGTTCGGGAATGGTCCGAGGTACCAATCATCGTAGTCTCCGCCCGAGATCAGGACAATGAGAAGGCGGCAGCACTGGACAGTGGGGCGGACGACTATCTGACAAAGCCGTTCTCTGCCACCGAACTCATGGCCCGGATTCGTGTGGCGCTTCGCCACTCCTATAAGGCTGTGGGCAATAAAGCGCAGACCGTGTTTACAGTCGGAGGCTTGTCCATTGATCTGGAGCGGCACCAGGTGAGTCTGGACGGAGAAAAACTTCATGTCACCCCAATGGAGTACAATCTGCTGGCGCTGTTCTTCAAAAACATCGGGAAAGTCCTGACTACCCAGTATATCATTAATGAGATTTACGGCCCCGGATATGGCAACGACACGCAAGCACTTCGGGCCTTGATGGCAGCGCTCAGGCGAAAAATTGAGAAGTCACCGGCAAAACCACGCTATATCTTAACGGAGATCGGCGTTGGCTACCGGTTGGTAGATGAATAACCAAATATGAGACATTGAAACACCCTGGAAGGAATGAACTTTCAGGGTGTTTCTGTATCGGGGTTCGGCTCGGAAGTTATTCCCAGACGCTCAATTTCTCACAGCATTCTCACAGGAAAAGTAAATCTCTCACACCGCACTCACGGCTACCGCGATAAAATCACACCGTAAGATAAATCCAAAGGAACAAGGAGGATTTTAGGATGATGACGCAGGAAGTGACCAGCCGCGGAATGCAGCTGCAGGCGCTTTGCGATGGGGTGAGGAAATACGTTGGTACTCGGAACTATGAAAAGTGCGTGACAATGATTAGTGAGGCCATGGGAAAATTCCCCAACGCGCCCGAGCCTCACAATTTGCTTGGAATCGTTATGGAAAAAGAGGGTGACCATGCCGGCGCCATGAAGCACTTTCGCGCGGCTTATGCGCTGGATCCAACCTACATACCGGCCCGGCAGAATCTGGAGCTTTACGGTACATTTTATTCTTGCGGCAAGTGCGCTTTTGATGAGAGCGATTGCCCCGAGGAATCCCCGTCACCTTACGACATTGAGTATGACGAAAAGGGAATCGGTCACGCAGTCAGGAGGGAAAAGAAATGACTTTATTCAAGAACAAAAAGCAATCGTCTTATACGGTTATTATAGGCTGCGGTCGTTTGGGGGCCAATCTGGCAAACACTTTGTCCGAGGAAGGTGAGAATGTCCTAATCCTCGATGAGGACAAGGACTCGTTCCGAAAGCTGTCCTCCTCCTTCGGCGGACTTGCTGTGGAAGGAGACGGTACGGAACTGGATACTTTGAAAGCAGCGGATGTTCAGCGCGCTGATACGGTCGTTGCTGTTACCAACAACGACAATGTCAATATCATGATCGCGCAGATCGCAAAGGAATGTTTTTCGGTAAAGCGTGTCATCTCCCGACTGTTCGACCCGGAACGGGAGTGTGTATATCAGGAGCTTGGCATTGATACGATTTGTCCGGCGGTTCTGTCCGCGAATGAGATCGACAAGATTCTGAACAGGAACGCCGGTACACAGGAGGTGGTGAAGGCATGAAACGAAATGTATTGTTAGTCGGCGGCAGGAGTAAGGCGAAATCGCTTGCTCAGTCGTTAATTCAAAAGGGATATCAGGTCACAATCGTTAACAGTTCCTATGTGGACTGTGAGAAACTGGCAGAAAATGATAAGTTTACGGTCATCCACGGAGACGGCACCAAGCCTTATGTGCTGGAGGATGCAGGCGCAAACCATATGGACATCGCAATTGCCCTGACCTCCAAGGATGAGGACAATCTGGTCATCTGTGAACTGTGCAAGAAGAAGTTCCTGATCCCTAAAACGCTGTCTCTGCTTTCCGATCCGCAGAAAACCGATTTCTTCTATAAAATGGGTGTGGACCGCGTGATCTGCGCAATCTCCGCCGTGACCAGCATCATTGAACAGCAGGCCTTTATGGAAGAAATGGCGAAGGTGATCCCGCTCGGGGAGGGACGGGTACGCATTATTGAGATTCCGATCACAGAAAAGGATCCTGCTGCGCAGAAACAGATCTGGGAGATCGATCTGCCGAAGGAGGTCATCATCGGATGTATCCTGCGCCAGAACCAGACGTTGATCCCAAGAGGCGATACCAGGATACTCGCCGGGGATGTACTCGTTCTGATTTCCGGAAATGACCAGGAAGAGATTGCGCTTCTGGAGTTAAAAGGTGGTGAATCGAAATGGCGAGGATAAAGGAAGGATCCAATCGCGGCAAGCTGATGATGCTGATTGGTCTGCTGGTGGCAGCGCCGCTGGTACTTCTCCTGTTTTATCCGGAAGACAGCGGATTTGTCTGGGCGTTTGCCGGTCCTTCTTTGTTCTCCCTGGCAGCCGGTGTTTTTGTGTGCATATTTGGGAGGCGGGACACCGGATGCAGCACGTCCTGGTCGGTGTCCCAGTGGCAAAGCAGCCACACGGTTCTGTTCACCTGGTTTTGGGGGATCTTGATCGGTGCGATGCCCTTCTTCTTTTCAGGACATTTGAATCCGGTCCAGGCGCTGTTTGAATCTGCCAGCGGATGGACCACCACAGGACTTTCCGTCATGGATGTCCCGCAGACTTCCCACATTTTTCTGTTTTACAGGAGCTTCATGCAATACTGCGGCGGCCTTGGCTTCATCATGATGATTGTCATGCTGATTTCCGACAAGCGTTCCATGGATCTGTTTAACGCGGAGGGCCACCCGGATAAGCTGATGCCAAATCTCCGGAAAACGGCGCAGACGATCTTTGCCATGTATCTTATCTTCCTTTTGCTGGGTACCGTGGCCTATGCGATTGCCGGTATGCCACTGTTTGACAGCGTGTGCCATGCCATGTGCAGCCTTTCCACGGGCGGCTTTTCCACGAAGCTGAACAGCATCGGAGAATACCACAGCCTGGCCATTGAGATCGTGACGATCGTCCTGATGCTCATCGGCACGACCAACTTTGCCGTGCTGCTTCTTCTGGTTCGGCGGAAGTGGCGACAGGCGGTGCAGGTCAGCGAGGTTCGCTTTTTGTTCCTGCTGCTGCTGATCTTTGTTCCGTTGATGGCATTGTCGTTATCCCATGAACTTGGACTGGGCTTTGCAGAAGCCCTCCGCCAGGCACTGTTCAATGCTTCCTCGGCGTTGTCCACCACCGGTTATGCAACCATGGGGTATGACACCTGGCCGGCTTTCTCCGTTGGGATCCTCATCCTGCTGATGCTTATCGGCGGCGGTATGGGCTCCACGGCAGGCGGTTTAAAGCTGACCCGCGTTTATCTGCTCCTTCGTATGATTGGGCAGAACATCAAAAGGAAGCTGGTATCGGGACGATTTGTAGATACCCCTACTTATACAAAAGCACAGGGCAAAGCTAAGATTGACGAAGCGCTGTGTTCAGATACGCTGGGCTTTGTCGGCTGCTATCTGTTGCTGTTCATTGCAGGCGCGCTGTCTCTGATGTTGACCGCTGGATGTGGTTTGACAGAAGCTATGTTTGAGTTTGCTTCCGCGCTGGGTACGGTGGGACTCTCCATCGGCTTGACCGGAACCACGACCAACAGTGCGACCCTGATTGTTGAAATGATCGGAATGGTTTTGGGCCGTCTGGAGATCTTCATTGTCTTGACGGGCATTTACTTCGGTCTGCACAGGATCAAATTCATCTGGAGGAAAAACAAAAAATCAAGGGAACAAAGGCATCTTTTCAATTTTAAATCTTTACAGAACATTTACTTCCTGCATTTAAATTAAACGGCACCATTACAGTCTCTGTAGTATAGTTAGCTACGCAAAGCAAAGCGCAAAGGAGGTTTTACTATGCAAATAATCATTGGTGCGATCGGTGCTTTAACGATCGCAATCCTGAGTTACCTGACTTGGGTTCTTATGAAGGAGGAATGAGAAAACTATGAATTCGGTAATGCAATATGTGCTGTATGTAGGCATCTTGGTGGCATTCGCCATTCCGCTGGGGTTCTACATGAGCAAGGTCATGGACGGCGAAAATAACATTGTCAGCCGTGTCTTGGGTCCTGCTGAGCGCGGGATTTATAAAATCCTGCACATTGATCCGAATGAGGATATGGGCTGGAAGAAATATCTGGCGGCAGCCCTTCTGTTCAACCTCTTCGGTTTTATTTTACTGCTTTTGATCCTTCTGTGCCAGGGGTGGCTGCCCTGGAATCCGCAGGGAGCGGAAGGATTGAGCTGGCATCTGGCATTCAATACCGCTGTCAGCTTTGTCACCAACACAAACTGGCAGGCGTATTCCGGTGAAGTTGCATTGAGTAACTTCTCTCAGGCCATCGGCCTGACCGTACAGAACTTTGTTTCTGCTGCCAGCGGCATTGCCGTTCTGTGGTGTCTGATTCGCGGTCTGACTCGAATCAAGAAACACGGAGTCGGTAACTTCTGGCAGGATCTGGTTCGCTGCACTATGTATATCCTGCTCCCGATCTGCCTGGTAACCACGATTGTTCTGACCCAGCAGGGCGTGCCTCAGAGCCTTAGCGGCAACCGGTATGTGGACCTGGTGGAGCCCATTGCGGCGGATGCCGAGGGCAATTATCTTGCTGACGCAAAGATCGATCTGGAGGCGGGTACCGTCACGGTAGACGGAGATGTGGTGGAAAACGCGCAGATCATAACCCAGCAGGTGCTGCCGCTGTATCCTCAGGCCAGTCAGGTTTCCATGAAGCAGCTGGGCACCAATGGCGGCGGTGTTCTGGGCCTGAACTCCGCGCACCCCTTTGAGAACCCGACGATTCTGACCAACATGATTGAGATGGTGTTCCTGCTGGTCATTGCAGTTGGCCTGTGCTTCTCCTTCGGCCGCAGCATTGCAAAGCGGGGCATCTCCAGGGGTATGAAGCAGGGCATCGCCATCTTCCTGGCCATGTTCGTTCTGATGGTTGCCGCCCTTTGGATCGGTGCTGCGCAGGAACAGAACGCCACCCCGGTTCTGGCACAAAACGGTCTGGTGGATACGGCCTTGGGCAATATGGAGGGAAAGGAAACGCGCTTTGGTGTCACAACCTCCAACACTTGGGCTGTCTGGACTACCTGTGCTTCCAACGGCTCTGTCAACTCCATGCATGATTCCTACACGCCTTTGGGCGGATTGATCCCGATGCTTCTCATGATGCTGGGTGAGGTCGTTTTCGGCGGCGTTGGCTGCGGCTTGTATGGCATGATTGGCTTCGTCATCCTGACGGTGTTTATCGCCGGACTGATGGTCGGTCATACCCCGGAATATCTGGGTAAGAAGATTGAACCGCATGAAATGCGAATGGCGGTACTCATCTGTCTGGCAACGCCCATCGCGATCCTTCTGGGTTCCGGCATTGCCGCGCTGCTGCCCGGTACGGCAGGAAGCCTGAATAATTCAGGCGCCCACGGACTGAGCGAGGTGCTTTATGCGTATTCTTCTGCGGGCGGCAATAACGGTTCAGCCTTCGCTGGCTTCAATGCCAACACGCCATTTTTGAATGTTAGCCTTGGTCTTGTGATGCTCTTCGTGCGGTTTATTCCCATGACTGCGACCATTGCGATCGCGGGCAGTATGGCAGCAAAGAAACGAGTGGCTGAGAGCGCCGGTACGCTCTCCACAAGCAATGCAATGTTTGTGTTCCTGCTGATTCTCATTGTGCTGATCATCGGCGCTCTGAGTTTCTTCCCTGCATTGTCTCTTGGCCCCATTGCAGAGTTTACAGAAATGCTTGGATTAGGTTAAAGAAAGGTAGGTGTTTCACATGGCAAAAAAGAAATCTGCTTTTGCTGATAAGGCAATCGTGAGCCGGGCTGTCAAGGACGCCTTCCGGAAGCTGGCTCCCAAAGATCAGATCAAAAACCCTGTCATGTTTTTGGTCTATATATCCGCAATCCTGACGACGGTGCTGTTTGCATTTTCCCTGTTCGGGGTCTCTGATGGCATCGTATCCAGCGGATTCATCCTGTCCATTGCCATCATCCTGTGGCTGACTGACCTGTTCTCCAACTTCGCAGAGGCAATCGCCGAAGGCCGCGGCAAAGCGCAGGCGGATACCCTGCGCGCCAACCGCCGGGATGTGATGGCACACAAGCTGGAAAATCCCAGCAACCGCGATGATTTCGAGGAAGTCCCCGGCGCTTCTCTGCAAAAGGGAGAGTTCTACATCGTGGAAGCGGGAGAGCAGATTCCGGCTGATGGAGAGGTCATCGAGGGCGCTGCCTCCGTGGACGAATCCGCCATCACCGGTGAATCCGCTCCCGTCATCCGGGAGGCCGGCGGCGACCGCAGCGCCGTCACCGGGGGCACCGCGGTGCTGTCCGACTGGCTGGTGGTCAAGGTGACCCAGGAGCCAGGCGGCTCCTTCCTGGACAAGATGATCGCCATGGTCGAGGGTGCCAACCGGAAAAAGACCCCAAACGAAATTGCATTGGAGATACTGCTGGTGGCCCTGTCCATCATCTTCGTGCTGGTCACCGCATCCCTGTATTCCTATTCTGTGTTCTCTGCGGATCAGCAGGGTGTGACGAATCCCACCTCCGTTACCTCGCTGGTAGCCCTGCTGATTTGTCTCGCGCCTACTACCATTGGCGCGCTGCTGTCCGCCATCGGCATTGCCGGTATGAGTCGTCTGAACCAGGCCAATGTACTGGCTATGAGTGGTCGTGCCATTGAAGCTGCCGGTGATGTGGATGTGTTGCTTCTGGACAAAACCGGCACCATTACCTTGGGCAATCGGCAAGCGGCCAAATTCATTCCGGTGGATGGTGTGGATGTTCAGGAGCTGGCGGACGCCGCGCAGCTGGCCTCTCTGGCTGATGAGACGCCGGAGGGCAGGAGTGTCGTGGTTCTGGCCAAGGAGCAGTTTGGCATCCGCGGCCGGAGTCTGCAGGACAAGGGCATGAAATTTATCCCCTTCACTGCTGTGACTCGTATGAGCGGTGTGGACTATGACGGCAACGAGATCCGCAAGGGTGCCGCGGACGCCATGCAGAAGTATGTGGCAGAGGCTGGCGGAACCTATTCTGAAGAATGTGCCAATGTGGTACAGGCCATCGCCACCAAGGGCGGCACGCCGCTGGTGGTCGCCAAGAACCACAAGATTCTCGGCGTGATCTACCTGAAGGATATCATCAAGGATGGTGTCAAAGAAAAGTTCGCTGACCTGCGGAAGATGGGCATCAAGACCATCATGATCACAGGCGACAACCCAGTGACCGCAGCAGCCATCGCGGCGGAAGCCGGTGTGGATGACTTCCTGGCGGAAGCTACGCCCGAGACCAAGCTGACTACGATCCGCAAGTACCAGAATGAAGGCCATCTGGTGGCCATGACCGGCGACGGCACCAACGACGCCCCGGCGCTGGCTCAGGCCGATGTGGCTGTGGCCATGAACTCTGGTACTCAGGCCGCCAAGGAGGCCGGCAACATGGTGGACCTGGATTCCAGCCCCACGAAGCTCATTGACGTGGTACGCATCGGTAAGCAGCTGCTGATGACCAGAGGTAGTCTGACCACCTTCTCTATTGCAAATGACATCGCCAAATACTTCGCTATCATCCCGGCCATCTTCATGGCACTGTATCCGGGGTTGGCAAAGCTGAACATCATGGGTCTGGCAAGCCCCACCAGTGCCATCCTATCCGCTTTGATCTACAATGCGCTGATCATTGTGGCGCTGATCCCGCTGGCACTCAAGGGCGTCAAATACCGGGAAGTTCCGGCAAGCAAGCTGCTGAGTCACAATCTGCTGGTCTATGGTCTGGGCGGTATTGCCATTCCGTTCATTGCCATTAAGATCATTGATATGATCGTTGCTCCCCTGCTTGGTGTGCTGTAAGTAAACGAGGTACTGAATATGGAAAAGATGAACAAAGAAGTGGAATATGCGATGACTGAAAAGAACTGCGCAACCGCACGGGATTCGCATTTTCCCATCACAAAGGAAGATATGAAATCCATACTGTTTGGCATTGCGTGTGTCCTGACTGCGCAGCTCATCCGTTATGCGATCTACCTTCCCCAATAATCAAAATAAGAGGAGGACATTTCATCATGAAACAAACAGTTATACGCGCACTGGGCTTAGTGGTGCTAATGACCATCCTGTGCGGTTTTCTCTATACATTGGTTTGCACCGGTGTAAACCAGCTGTTGTTTCCCCATCAGGCTAACGGCAGTGTAATTGAGATTGATGGCAGGACCTATGGATCCGAACTGCTGGCGCAGCAATTCACCCAGCCGGAGCACTTGTGGGGCCGGCTCATGAGTCTGGATCTGACATCCTTTACCGACGAAGAAGGCAAACCCGTTATGTATGCTTGGGCAACCAACAAATCCCCTGCCGGCGAGGACGAGGATGCGATGATCCAGAGGCGCATTGACGCCCTTCTGAAAGCCGACCCCTCCATGGCAGGCACCTCGATCCCGGTGGATCTTGTGACTGTGTCCGGCTCTGGCCTTGATCCGGAAATCAGTCCGGAGGCTGCGGCCTATCAGGTTCACCGTATCGCAGAAGCTCGGGGCATTTCAGAAGAAGAAGTTCAGAGTGTCATCGACAAATACACAACTGGTCGGTTCCTGGGCATCTTCGGTGAGTCTCGGGTCAATGTGCTGAAAGTGAATCTGGCACTGGATGGTATCCTGTCAGAGAATGATTGATTCGAACGGAACGCCAGACAGCGTTTGAAGACAGGGGATTCCCGTTGATATACAGGCCTCCTGCACCGCTTAAAAGCGGTGTGGGAGTTCCTTCGCTTATAAAACATGATGGAGAAATGAAATGAACATAGCAAAAATCATGATCCCAAAAGTATCTACTGTGTTTCTCCACGAGGCCGACACCGTTCGGCAGGGGTTGGAGCGGTTTGCCAGACACGGCTATACGGCCATACCCGTTCTGAATGAGAATGAACAGTATATCGGCAATGTCACAGAAGGAGATTTTCTTCGTCACCTGCTTTCTGTCGGTACTACAGACATGAAGATACAGGAGCGTTACCACATCGGCGAGATCATTCGAAAGGATTTCTGCCCAGCACTGTCCATAGATGCCGGATATTCCGAAATGGTTTCATCGGTATTGAATCAGAACTTCGTCCCTATCGTGGATGGTCGCGGTGCGCTCTGCGGGATATTAACCCGACGGGTTGCCATTCAATATTTAGATGAGGTCACAAATCAGACTGTGCTTGCGTCGCCCTGAAGGACATAAACCAGCCAGCCCGTTCACCAATCCTGATGAATAAGAAATATGGAGGAGACCAACGTGGAAATACCAAGACAAGATCCGGATCAGCTTTTGAGGGCAATCCGCAAGGAAGAGTCCGATGAAGGATATGGAAAATTGAAAATATTTTTTGGCTATGCCGCTGGCGTTGGGAAGACCTATGCCATGTTGCAAGCTGCACATCAGGCAAAAGAGCGGGGCATTAGAGCGCAGGCCTCAGTTGATTCTGGTGGATGAGCTGGCCCATACTAATGCCGAGGGCAGCCGTCATATCAAGCGGTATCAGGATGTGCAGGAGCTGCTCAAAGACGGCATCAATGTCTATACCACCGTCAACGTACAGCACCTGGAAAGCCTGAACGATACTGTCGCTTCCATCACCGGCGTGTTTGTCCGGGAGCGCATTCCGGACAATGTATTTGATCAGGCGGATCAGGTGGAATTGGTGGATATCGAGCCGAAAGATCTGCTGGATCGGATGGCAGCCGGCAACGTTTATCAAGAGCAGCAGGTCCAGCAAACGTAAGGTGACGGTCTCTGTATCCATGCAGGATATTGTGAAAAGCCTGCTTGTGCTGATTGTCGCGACACTGCTGTCCGCAATGTTTGACACCCTTGGTTTTGCGGAGTCAAATGTGATAGCTGTCTATATCTTTGGCGTCCTGCTGATTTCGACCACCACTAACAACCGCGTCTGACCTTTCAGTTCTTCGATCACGGTTACATCGTGACCTTTGCCATTATGTTCATGGTGGCATTTTTGAGCGGCTCTTTGGCTGTTCGTCTGAAGGATAATGTAAAGCAATCTGGTTTATTCCGCCAAGGGAAATGATTTGTTTGCTCCCACGATCTACCGCGCGCAGGGGAGCAGCAAGTGCAATTTGACATCCGAGAACGAAAAGACTGTTGCCATTTGGGCCTTGCGGAACAACAAACACGCCGGTGCGACTACGGAGACCCTCAGCAGCGCAAAATGCCTGTACCTGGCGATCCGTGTAAATGACCGGGTATACGGTGTGGTCGGAATATATATGGGTAACGGACAGCCGCTGGACGCGTTTGAAAACAGCGTCCTGTTGTCGATCCTCGGTGAATGCGTCAACCTGAATCAATCGGTGGAACTGATGGATGAAGTCATTGCGGAAGCATTGCGCCATGTTAATCGCAGACAGCAGCACCATAATCCCTGATTGAAATCCATACCGAGCTTCGGAATAAGTGGGTATATGTTTCCGTATCCGACAACGGTCCAGGCATTCCGGACGACCAGAAGCCGCACGTTTTTGATATGTTCTACTGCGGAGTAAATAAAGTAGCCGATAGCCGAAGGAGTCTCGGACTGGGGCTGCCGCTTTGTAAATCCATTGTCAATGCCCATGGAGGAAAAATATCCGTAACGGATAATGAGCCGCAGGGTACGGTATTTACCTTTACATTACCTGCAGGGGAGGTCGAAATAAATGAATAAACCTTTTGTTCTTACTGTTGAAGACGATACATCCATTCGGAATTTAATCACAACTACATTAAAAACCAATGACTACCGCTATAAGTCTGCCATGAACGGCAAGGAAGCCATCATGGAAGTCTCGACGTACAATCCGGATATTGTACTTTTGGATCTCGGTCTTCCAGATATGGATGGTGTGGAAGTGATCCGGGACATCCGCTCTTGGTCTAATCTTCCGATCATTGTCATCAGCGCCAGAAGTGAAGATTGTGATAAGATCGAAGCACTGGATGCGGGTGCCGACGATTACCTGACAAAACCGTTTTCTGTGGAGGAATTGCTTGCAAGACTCCGCGCAACCCAGCGCCGCCTGTTCTTTATGAGTACAGAAATGCTGTCGTCCAAATCCGTATTTGAGAACGGGAAGCTGCGGGTTGACTATGCGGGTGGATGTGCAACGCTGGATGGTCAGGAACTTCACCTGACCCCCATTGAGTTTAAGCTGCTGTGTCTGCTGAGCAAAAATGTGGGCAAGGTACTGACCCATCAGTACATTACGCAGAACGTCTGGGGCCGGAGTTTGGAAAACCATCAGGCCTCCCTGCGAGTGTTCATGGCAACGCTGCGAAAAAAACTGGAGCCAGATGAGGATTCGCCTGAGTATATCCAAACGCATATCGGAGTCGGATATCGCATGGTCCGAGTTGACTAAATCAGGACGCAGGCAGTTGGTTATTCGTCCAAGAGCCAGAGGTATAAACAAATTGATACAATTCAAAATCGGAGGCTTACCACAAAGTGGGGTAAGCCTCTATTTATTAGACTCCAATTCATGCATGATGTCTTCGGAGATTGCAACTTACCTGACCGGACGTTATGTATCGTTTCGGATCTTTACGCTGGCCTTCGAGGAGCATCTGACTTTCTACTGAGCAAAGAATACTAAATACGGCAAGGTGCGAAGCCCATTTTATATTTGCATTTTATAAAAATATAGAGTATTCTAATTTACTAAAGAAGAGTGATGGAAGGAAGGGGTATGAGAAATTCTATGGTGAAGTTACATGTCCTTACAATCATGCAGGAAGATGAATTTCGTGAGTTGAAGAAGGATTTTCCACATAATAAAGATTTTTTACACAGTATCGGATCTATCCGGTACTGTAAGGCAGAAGTGTTTCGGGATTGTATTCTGGGAACTTTGCGAATCCCGGAAAAAAATGAAAAACGTACACCACAGATTACCTGCGGATTTTACCTGACAGATAAAGAGCTTTTTTTGATTGAGTGCAGTGGAGACCTGAAGCACTGGCTAGAGAAAAAGAAAGATCAGTTTCAGGATCTGAAAGCGCCGGATCAGTTCCTTCTTCAGATGATGGAGTTGATGATTGAAAATGATATTCTGTATTTGTTACATCTGGAAAAAGAAATTGAAAAAATGGAAGATCAGCTCATAAAAGGTGTTTCGGATGATTTCTTTACGGTTCTTACAAGACATCGTCAGAAGCTTTCTGAGTTGGATGCATATTATGAACAGTTGACAGTGATCGGCGATTTGTTCCAGTCTAAAGATGGACTTTCCATAATCCAAAATACAGAACAGTGGAATCGTTACGCACTCCGGGCAGAACGACTGCAGAACCATGTACATCTGCTTCGGGAAAATATACTGCAGCTGCGCGAACTGTATCAGTCGCAGCAGGATGCACAGCAGAACAAGATCATGTGTATTTTAACAGTTGTGACGACGTTATTCCTTCCGCTGACACTTCTGACTGGATGGTATGGTATGAATTTTGCCTATATGCCGGAACTGCGGTGGAAATACGGATATGTTGCAGTGATTGCAATTGCTGTTATAACGATTATTCTTGAAATTATTTATTTTAAAAAGAAAAAATTGTTGTAGGAAATCAACGATATCTGAAAAAGTATGGAAAATCATGCGGAAAACTGTATTTGGTTTATTGCGATGAAAAAACGGCCGGATGTATCGGATTAAGAAAAATAATAGGCTGCATACAATTTTGTATGCAGCCTCGATCTATATGAAGAGGTGCCCTTTTTCCTCGTTGGCATTGCTGCTTTTTATTATTTTTTACAACCAGATACGGCTGGAAAAGCATCCGCGTAAAATAGAAACGATACCCTGAAGAATCAGGAAAAATCCGATGCCCAAGGCCATAGCTGCAATACTTGCAAAAGGAGGTGTGAAAGAAAGAAAACCGACAACAGCAAGTATTATTCCAAGTGCGGTAAACCATCTATTTTCCAGTATGAATAAAGACATCAATACGGTCAGAATGCCGTTAGCCAGAAACCAGCCGGAGCCGGCCATATAATCATGTCCCATTGCAAAGATCACAATATCTACAATACCGGAAAACATCATAGCAACCCCGAAAATAATGGGAAATATACCAGTTCTTTAGAGACAGGCAGGATTTGCATGTCCTGCCTGTCTGAGATTAACCTTCAATAGCAATATAATGTGAGACGTTTTTCGCTGCTTTCTGTTCTTTTGGGATGGTAAAGGAAAGAATACCATTTTCAAATTTCGGATGAATGTCTTCTTTTTGAACTTTATCACCTACATAAAAGCTTCTGCTTACATTTCCGGCATAACGTTCACGGCGGATATATTTTTCTTCCGTATCTTTTTCATCTTTATCCAGACCTTTTGCTGCACTCACGGTAACATAACCGTTTTCAAGTTGGATTTGAATCTCATCTTTCTTAAATCCCGGAAGATCAATGTCTACTTCATAGGCGTTATCTTTTTCCTTCACATCGGTCTTCATGATATGGGCGGCATGTTTTCCATACAACTTTTTATCGATGTCCGGAAAAGCAAAATCATCCATAAAATCATCAAATAAACTTTCTCCAAAAATACTAGGCATTAACATAGGTCATATCTCCTTCCATGACATAAACTAAAGTTTGCACTATCGGAGAAATCCGAAGTGTTGATTTATGAATATCAGGAGGGGAAATCTTATTCCTCCTCCCTTGTTCTATGCATACTATAACACAAAAATTAGCACTCGTCAATAGGGAGTGCTAATAAAATTGTGAAAATTATGTGACCGTTGCTAAAACATAGAATTCCTGATAAGCTATTGACACCTAAAATGATGCATTGGCTTAAAGGGGATTGGATTTTTGCGTAAAAAGTGGCATACTCTATATTGAGATTGAAAGTCGGTGGAATAGCAGGAACTTGATGATTGAGGAATACAACAAATTGAAAATATCACCGTGCGATACGATGATGCTGCAGCATTTGATTCCAAGATGGCCCATTACGGCAGCTTCCGGAATGTCAATAACTACATCATTCTCAAAGGGGATAACTGTCCGGATTTTGAAGAGAAATGTGGATATTTTGGTGAAAAGATTGTCCTGAAGGCGCAGATGCTGGGACTGAATACATGCTGGGTGGCATTGACCTTCAATAAAAAGATGGTAAAGAAGCTGATTCCTGACGGAGAGCGCTTCTCTATGGTAATTGCTCTTGGATACGGTGCAACTGCAGGGGTTTTGCATAAAGGAAAAAACTATAAGGCTGTGATAATCTCTGATGGTTCTGAACCAGACTGGTTCCGTGCCGGCGCAGAGGCTGCGCTCCTGGCACCGACGGCGATGAATCAGCAGAAGTTTAAGATTGAGCTGCAGGGTCAGAAAGCTGTGATTAAGGTGGCAGGCTTTGGACTTTATTCCAAAACAGACCTTGGCATTGTGAAATATCATTTTGAAGCTGCATCCGGTAAGAAAGTTAAGTAAGAAATTATGTGAATTTACGAAGCAGCAGGGATTTACATAATATGGCTGAATTTTCTAAAGGAACTGCCCATTTCTTTGCCCATGAATCCGGTATTTTGTGAAACGTGCTTTTGGTGTGACTGTGTACGTAATGGATGATGGCACATTTTTTTTAAATGTGCATATACAAAATGAGTATATTTCGTATATAATATAAAAAAATGAATACTGAATTAGAACTTCGAGCCTGGGTGCCTAAGGCATATGCTATGGGACTCTGGCCGGGGTGGTGTTGGAAACGGCACAGCCTTCCTTATTGAAAAGAAGCATCTGATAATTTTACAGTTAATGTAATTCGCATTGGCGTCTTTTTGTGATAGGAAAATTCTATTTTTATGACAAAAGGATGCTATTTTTGTTGTTTGGAGACAGAAAAATGAAGTTGGCATATGAAGAAGCACTGGAGCTTTTACTTAACAAAATTAAAAAAATTGAGGATACGGAGACGGTATCCATTCTCGAAGCAGGAGGGAAAGTGCTTGCACAGGATGTGACAGCACCCTTTGATCAGCCGCCATTTCCACGGTCACCTCTTGATGGATATGCTTTGAGAAGCGCAGATATAAAAGAAGCGGACAAGGAGCATCCTGTCAGGCTCAAGGTGATTGCAGAGGAGATGGCGGGCTATCAGGTGGATGCTCGGGTGGAACCCGGAACAGCCATCAGGATCATGACCGGAGCACCCATTCCGCCGGGAGCGGATTGTGTGGTTTTGCAGGAAGATACTGATTATGGGGAAGAAGAGGTAGAAATCTACAAGGCTCTTTCAGCAGGTCAAAATATTTGCGAACAGGGTGAGGATTTTAAGAAAGATACCGTACTTTTGAGAACGGGAGATATTCTGACTCCTGCCTGTATTGGTGTCATTGCCAGTATCGGGCAGTCTTTTGTGAAGGTTTTGAGAAGACCACGTGTAGTTATCCTGTCAACGGGGGATGAACTGTTAAAGCCCGGAGAAGCCTTAAGACCGGGTGCCATTTATGATTCCAATCTGCCCCTTATGCAGATGAATCTTTTGAAATGGGGAGCAGAGATCATGTATGCAGGAAACAGTGGCGATGATCCGGAAAATGCGGCGGCATTGATTCGTGAATATGCAAAAAAGTCGGATCTTATTGTGACAACCGGCGGAGTATCTGTGGGCAAGAAGGATATCATGCATGACGTCTATGAGATTCTCGGTGCCGAGAGAATATTTTGGCGGGTAAGCATTAAGCCGGGCATGCCGACGCTCGCGGGCATTTATGAAGATACGCCTGTTGTGTCATTGTCAGGAAATCCATTTGGTGTCGTGGTCACTGCGGAGCTGTTTGTAAAGCCTGCCATCAGCAGGCTGGCGGGCGATAAGAGAATGGAACTTACGTGGTGTGACGCCATTATGGAGAATGAATTTAACAAGATTACAAAGGCAAGGCGATTTGTTCGTGCCAGGTATGACAATGGGAAAGCAGCGGTAACCGATGGTTTGAGTAAAAATGGCACACTCAGTACGGTGTGTCACAGTAACTGTCTGATTGATATTCCGGCTGGAAATGGGCCTCTCAAGCCGGGGGATGCCGTGAAGGTGCTTATGATGTAATGTTCAGGCTTCCGGGGGATACACGGGTTCAACCGCGGCAACAGCATCCAGTTGATCTACTGTACGGCAGCTTCATAAAGCCGGATTCAGACAATAAAAATCCTTTCAAAAGGGCAGAATAATGTTTGGAAAAACGGGGAGAGAGATCCACGGCAAAGTTCTGCGACATCTTCCGCCATCGGAATCAAACGTTCTTACAAATCCAATGAAAATAGGAGAACTCAAGCAATGTTTGAGTTCTCCCGCCAGGACACATCCATGCCGGATCAATCAGCAATGTGATGTCTTTATATGATTGTCTGCTGCTTTTCCGTTCTCCGCATTTCTGGAGAAGAGAATCTGTCCGGAGTGTACGACAATAATAAGTCCCAGTATCATCAGCAGAGCAGCGATGATTAACTGCAGTCCTTCTACCATAAATACGGCAGTTCCGGCATGGCAGGCTTTTACTAGAGCGATGGAACGTTCGATCAGAGCCGTGAAGGTTACGCACAGCATAATTGCCAGCGGAACCAGAAGGGTGCGGTTTTCACGACCGGTTACTCTCAGGAATACGCAGAGTGTGATCAGAACCAGAGCGCTTAACAGCTGGTTGGCACTGCCGAACAGCGGCCAGATGTTGGAGTAGCCGATCTGGGTCAGAACGTAGCCGCAGGCCAGGGTAATAACAGTTGCGAAATATTTGTTGCAGAGTACTTTTCTCCATGTCTCCGCATGTGTCATATCGTCGGTGCTGAACAGTTCCTGGAAGGACATGCGGCCGATACGTGCCACGGAGTCCAGGCTGGTCAAAGCCAGAGCGGATACGCACATGGTCATGAAGCACTGTGCAGCATATACCGGGATGCCGAACATCTCAAGGAATCCTGCAACACCGGAGGAGAAAATACTGAATGGGGTGCCGGCTGCAGCGGTTCCGTCTGCGGAAGCGGCAGCACCTGCTACGCACAGAGCCAGAACTGCCAGAAGGCTTTCCAGAAGCATGGCACCGAAACCAACCTTCGTCATATCCTTTTCGTTGGAAATGGTTTTGGATGAGGTGCCGGAGGAAACCAGACTATGGAAACCGGATACAGCACCGCAGGCTACGGTAACAAACAGGATTGGGAACAGGTCTCCGGATTTCTCATTGTGGAAACCGGTATAAGCCGGAAGGTTCATGTTTGGATGTGCGACAACCAGTCCGACAACCGCGCCGATAATCATTCCTGCAAACATAAAGGTGGTCATGAAGTCTCTCGGCTGCATCAGAAGCCACATAGGCAGCACGGCAGCCAGGAAAATATAGGCAAATACCATGAGAGACCAGTTGGCCTTGGTGGTAACGAGCGGGCAGTTCATGCCGATTACAAAAGCGGCAATTGTGCAGGCAAGTCCCAGAGCGACTTCCTTCCATCCGGTGAACTGCGCTTTTTTCTGGATCAGCCCAAATACGACAGCGAAAGCAATAAACAGAAGGGAAATGCTTCCGGCGGCGCCATTGACAACGGCTGCATCCGATAATACGACCGCTCCGTCTTTGACGGCATAGGCATTGAATGTACCGGCAACCATGTCCGCAAAGGCTGCGATGACAATCAGCGTAAACAGCCAGCAGAACAGAAGGAACAGCTTTTTGCCGGTTTTGCCGATATACTGCTCAATCAGAAGCCCCATGGATTTGCCTTCATTTTTTACACTGGCGTACAGGGCGCCGAAATCCGTTACGGCACCAAAGAAAATGCCGCCCAGGATAATCCAGAGGAAAACGGGAACCCATCCGAATACGGCTGCCTGGATGGCGCCGGTTACGGGACCTGCACCTGCGATGGATGAGAATTGATGGGCAAATACGACCCATCCGTCTGTAGGTACATAGTCTTCACCATCATTTTTGGTGACAGCAGGTGTTTTGGCAAGGGGATTGATGCCCCATTTGCGGGCCAGCCAGCGGCCGTAGAGCATGTAGCCTGCAACTAAACAGCATGCTGCGATTACTACAATAACAAGAGTGTTCATAGATCGATACCTCCATTCTTATGTTTCAGCTCAGATAAGATAACAGGGATTTTGTGGGGGATATCTGAGCTGTGTTTCAGAAATGATCCGCAATATGCGCTGCGTTGCAAAACAAAAAGCCCCCGTCTTCCTGAAAAGAAGACGAGGGCATAAGCTCCCGCGGTACCACTTCTTATTACCGAATACAATATTCGGTCACTTGGTCATATCTCCGGTCTGCTGAAAGAGAAAACCGGTAAATATGCTCCTCTGTAACGGTAGGAATCCGGATCGGGTTACTGGAACAACGGAACGTGGTTCGCTCGATCAGCTCACAGGGGATAATTTCCTTTTTGCGATGCGGCCTCACACCATACGGCAGCTCTCTGAAAACGCAGTGGAAAAGAAATCGTGTCCTGTTCAACGCTTTTTATAAAACGAATTATAGTCTTTTTATTAAAAATGTCAATCGAAAAAGTTGTTGGAATTTTTGCGCATTTTTTTTAAAAATCTGTTAATATTAACAACTTACTCTACTTTCATCATCTGATTTTAATGCTGACATTTTTGTTTGATTCCCAGTTCTGATTTTTTTCTGCAAAGTGTACTGAAACTGATTCCCAGTCGTTTAGCAGCGATGTGAAGATTTTCTGATTCTGAAATGATAGCGGTTATATAGCCGCGTTCAAAATCTTGTACCGCGTCTTTCAGTGTTTTTATTGTCAAAGGTGGGTAACTGCTCTCATTAATTAGTCCCATATTTTTTTGTGAAAGCGAGTTTTGCCGCTGGGTGTAAGTATCAATAGTTTGGGCAATATCTTCTGTAAGGCAGATCTGCTGTGCAAAATTTATGATCTCGCGAATGTTTCCAAGCCAATCCAATTGAGATAACGCTTCCATTTTATCGGTCGGAATGATGAGATTTTCATGATTACAGTTATATTCAGCTGCATATTTTCGAATGTAATAGTTGATAAAATCAGGAATTTCTTCCCGACGTTCACGCAGCGGAGGAATACAGATGTTTGCAACGCAGATGCGATAATATAAATCAAGGCGGAAGCTACCTTCATTGACCATTTTACGCAGATCTCGACCAGAAATGCAGATAACTCGCGCATTGATTGTTCGACTTTTCAGAGAGCCGAGAGGAGTGATGGTTTTATTCTGTAAAAAGTGAAGCAGTAATGTCTGATTTTCTGATGATAGCTCATCGATTTCATCAAATAAAACTGTACCATGATTGGCAGCTTCCAACAGACCGGTCTTACCTTTGGCAGCAGCTCCCGTAAATGCGTTGGGAGAGTATCCAAATAGCTCTGAAGCAAACAATTCGGAAGGAATAGCATTACAGTGAATCGGGACAAAGGGAGCCTGAGCTAGGGTACCGCTTTGTTGAATGTATTTTGCCAGATGGTTTTTTCCTACACCGGTTTCTCCGTATATGAGAACAGAAGCATGTTTATTAGCGAGCATCTTTGCTTTTTGATAGATCTGAATCATAGAGGGAGCGTGCAGAACGAGATCCTCTTGCTGGAATTCCTGTTTATAATCCATAGTGTTTCCTCTTTTTCGACAAGGTTGATGCATCGATTCCAAGTTCTTTTGCTGCCTGAGCGGCAGAAGCAGTGCTTTCGAGTGCCTTTTTAATCAAATGAGATTCCAGCAGTTCCAGGGATTGTTTTAATGTCAGCTCATCAAATCGGGCAGGCGAAGAGATGGGGTCTGCAAATTCTAAGATCTGAAATTCATCTGGCAGCTGATCGGCTGTAATTGTCTGCGTGGGGCAAAGTACTACAAGACTTTCAATAACATGCTGCAGTTCACGTACATTTCCGGGCCATGGGTATTTATAAAACAGGCGAAGCACGTCACTTGAGAAAAATTTTTTTGTATTGTTTACTTTATTATAGTGATTCAGAAAATGAGTGGCGAGCAAAGGAATATCATCATGTCGTTCGCGCAGGGGAGGAATCATCAGTTCTACTGTGTTCAGTCGGTAGTAGAGGTCAAGTCGGAATTCATGGTTTTTAACCATTTGCTGTAAGTCACGGTTTGTGGCGCAGATAATGCGGAAATCCACAGGTGTGGTTTCCAGTGCACCAATAGAACGAACTTCTTTATTCTGAATGACCTGTAAGAGCTTCGCCTGAATATCCAGCGGAAGTTCACCAATTTCATCCAAAAAAAGTGTTCCCTTATCAGCTAACTGGATCAGACCGATCTTGCCATGTCTGGCAGCTCCGGTAAAAGCACCGGGTTCATATCCGAATAGTTCTGACTCAAATAATGCTTTCGGTATTGTAGCCATATTGACATGAATAAAGTTTTCATCTTTGCGCAGACTGCTTTGATGAATAAATTTTGCCAGAACATCTTTACCGGTTCCGGATTCTCCTGTCAGCATGACAGATACCGATGTGGTGGCAAGACGCAGCGCCTTTCCATAAATGTTGTACATTTTAGTATCTGCAATAATAATATCATTGCCAATATGTTGATCAATTTGAATATTTTTCAGATGTGTCTTCAGAGCTAATACCCGCATTGTGGACTGGGATACTTTTTCCTGAAGGCGCATTAGTTCGTTGTAGTTGGTAATGGAATAGATAATGAAATCAATTTCATTTTGTTCATTCAGAATAGGAGTCGCTGTCGTCAGAGTATAGTCTTTTGTTCGGTAGCGAACAATTTCGGTTTGCTGCTGCTTTGTTTTCAGGACGGTGTCAATAATCAGGGTTTCTGTTGCAAGCGAGACATCTTCGTGCTGTGATATTTCTCGAACATTGCGGCCAAAGTAATCGCGGATATCGAATTGGGCAAGTTTGCTGTAGTAACGATTTCCCCAGATAATAGTTCCGTTGCCGGTAGTAATAATTAGTCCGAATTCAAGCGAATCGTAAACTCGTGCCAGATCTCGCATACGGATGTGCGGAGATTTCGGATGCATATGGTTCTCCCCCTTAAGTAAAATAATGTTGAAAAAAGTCAATTACTATCCTAAATTTAGTACAGTTGTTGAAAAAAGTCAAGAATATTAAAATATTGTTTGTTAATTGTTAATCATTGCAAATGGAAAAATTTAGAAAATTTTTATGTTTTTGATTAGGAGTTGTATGATTTTAAGCCCAAAATTATTGATTTTAGCAGTTTACAGTGTCAAAATTAATGCTATAAATGAAAACTTGGCATGCGTATTGCTTATATTATATACAGCATAAAGAAAACAGAACGATTGAAAAAGGAAGGGGGATTATTTTATGCATTACGAGCATCATCGTTACATTGGAAAGGTTTGTGTTGTTACCGGTGCGGCAAATGGGCTGGGGTTGAACCTGGCGAACCGGCTGGTGGAAGAGGGAGCTTTCGTGGCAGCTCTGGATCTTGAAAAAGAAACGATGGAAAAAGAATTTTCCGGACAGGAGGAAAAAGTTTTTTGTGTTTCCTGCGATGTTTCTTCTAAAGCCAGTGTAGATGCGGCAATTGCAGCTGTGATTGAGCATTATGAGCATATTGACGCTCTCTTTAATATTGCGGGAGTTATTGGACGTCAGTCGTTCCTTGACAGTACAGAGGAGCAGTGGCGTCGAGTGATCGACATCAATCTGAATGGTACATTCTTTGTTTCACAGGCAGTTTTACGACACATGGTAGATAAGGGGATTAAGGGTGTGGTAGTTAATACAAGTTCTGTCGCATCACAGATTGTTTCTCCGAATACCGGTGCGTATGCTGCAAGCAAAGGCGGTGTGACAATGTTAACGAAGTTTGCAGCGCTGGAAATGGCAAAATACGGAATCCGCGTATGTGCATTTGGTCCTGGAACACATGCTACCAGACTTACGGAAGGAACCAGACATAATCCGGAACGTTGTGAAATGTTTCTTCGGAATATTCCGCTCGGACGTTTTGGAGAACCGGATGAGGCCACTTCGGTTGCATTGTTCCTGGGCTCTGATGAAGCTTCTTATTGCACGGGACAGACCTGGATCGAAGATGGTGGAAATTGCTTGTTCTAAATTATATTTACATCAAAGAATAAGGAGATGAATATATGGATTGGCGTGAAAAATATAGAGATAAAATGACGACTGCGGCTGAGGCGGTCAGCCATATTAAATCCGGAGAAAAAATCATTTTTGCAGACTGGATCGGTGAACCGCCGGCGTTGGTAGAGGCGTTGGTTGATCGTTATGAAGAATTGGAAAATGTGACGATCGTTCATGGCATGAGCCCGGGACCGAATAAGTATGTAGAGGAGAAGTATGTCGGACATTTTCATCACATCTCTTTATTTATTGGACCGAAGTCACGGGCAGCTTATCATGAAGGTCGGGTAGATTATCTTGGAGGAACGAATTTCCACAACTGGCCAGATATGTTTGCAAAAAATCCGGATCTGAATCCGCATTGGGCATTAATTCAGGTTACACCTCCCAATGAGGATGGTATGTGCAGTTTTGGCAATACCTGTTGTTTCACAGAGCCGGCGGCCAGAACAGCAGATCGTATCATTGCTCAGGTAAATCCGGATATGCCTTTTACAGGAGGTAAGCTGTTTGAACTGGCTAAGGCTGACTACATTGTGGAGGCAACTTCTCCGCTGTATACCATTGGTCGTGCTGAGCCAAGTGAGAAGATTCAGAAGATTGCTGATTACTGTGCAAGTCTCGTTGAAGACGGAGCAACGATTCAGTTAGGAATCGGTGCGTTACCGGATGCAATTGCCCGCAATCTGATGGGAAAGAAAGATCTGGGGGTTCATTCGGAGACGTTGACAGAAGCTATGATGGAATTGGTTCAGGCAGGCGTTATCACCAATAAGAGAAAGACTTTGAACCCGGGAGTTTGTATTGGAGCGCAAGCGGCAGGCAGCCTGGATTTCTATAAGTTTATTGACCATAATCCGATGTTCCAGATGCAGCCGGTGGATTATGTGAATGATCCTTATATTATTGGTCAGAATTATAAGCAGACTTCTATCAATGGTTGTCTGGAGGTGGATCTTCAGGGACAGGTCAATTCGGAGACTGTTAATGGACGACAGTATAGCGGTATTGGCGGTCAGTTAGATCATGTTCGTGGCGCGCAGATTAGTGAAGGAGGAAAATCCATCATTGCATTAAATTCTACGGCAAAAAACGATACGATTTCCAAGATTGTACCGTATTTTCAGCCGGGTAATATTACGACGGTTTCCCGCTATGACGTAGATTATATTGTTACAGAATATGGTATTGCAGCTTTGAGATATAAGACAGTTCGTCAGCGTGCAGAGGCTTTGATTGCTATTGCTCATCCGAAGTTCAGAGAGGAGCTGACGGATAAGGCAAAAGAGATGGGGTTGATTCCTCTGAAAGGATAAAGATACTATGGAAAAAAAGAAACAGAAAAATCGTTGGCTTGTGCTTTTTTGCATCTGCTGTAATACTTTCTGCTTCGGTGGCGTATATGCCTGGAGTGCATTTTCCGGTGATCTTGCAAATTATATGGGATGGGATTACAGCAAGGTTACGATTGCCTATTCCATTATGTTAATGGTGGTTGCGGCAATGGGACTTGTGGGAGGAGCGTTGCTTCAGCGCTTTGGAGCCCGCAGACTGATGATTGCAGCCGGTATTATGTGGGGACTTGGCTGGCTGGCAACGGGATTTGCCGGAAGTATTCTGATGCTTTACATAAGCTTTGGCATACTGGCAGGCTGTGCCTCCGGTTTTGGTTATAATCCTGGAGTTGTGACAGCCGTCAGCTGGTTTCCGGATAAGAAGGGATTTGCATCCGGAATGGCTGTAGGTGTATGCGGGATGGCATCCCTGATTGTGGCACCGTTAGCAAATTTCCTTTTGACAAGATTTAATGTCATGACAGCATTTCGCATGGTGGGAGGGCTTTTTCTCATCATCTCTCTGGCAACTTCCTGGTATATCGACGGGCCAGAACCAGGATGGAAACCGGAGGGATATGTGCCGCCGCAAACGACTGCAGTAAGCGGCGGTAAAACATGGAGAGAAATGCTTCAGGATCCTCGTTGCTATCTGCTTTGGGCAACACTGCTGTGCGCTTCTGTTGCCGGATTAATGCTTATCGGACATGCATCCAGGATTGGTCAGGAGGTAGCCGGAATTACAGCCGCCGAGGCTGCGCTGTTGGTAGGGATTATGGCTGTGGCCAATTTTGGCGGAAGACTGGCACTCGGGTCTTTATCGGATGTACTTGGGCGTCATCAGGTTGTGATTGGTGTGATGCTGCTGTGTGCGGTGGATATGATTTTCTTGTCACGGACATCCACTTTCATGGGATTTGTGGCAGCAATTGTGCTTACAGGAGTTTGTTTTGGTGGAACGCTTGCTACCTTTTCTGCTTTATGTTCTGATACCTTTGGTCCGAAGTATAACGGAATCAATTACAGTATTATTTTTACTGGTTATGGTATTGCTTCGATTGTAGGTCCCAATATGGCGACTTCGATCAAAAACTCTACGGACAGTTATTCAGGTGCATTTCTTTTTGCAGCTGTGTGCAGTATTCTTGCAGCGATTTTATGCTTTGCAGCATTAAAAATGAACAAGAAATTTAAATAATAAAAGTAAAATTTTGAGGAGGTAAGAGTATGTTAAGTGTTTTAGCAATTGTGATCCCTCTGTTGTTTTTGGTATTTCTTATCTGGAAGCGAGTTAATATTGCTGTTTCCGCACTGATTTGTACAGGATTAATGGCTCTTATGTCAGGACTGAATGTGTATGACTGTCTGACCAGCGATTATATGGGAGCGTTTGTCGGCTATATCAAGAGCTACTGGCCGCTGATTTTCCTGGGCGCCAGTTTTGGTAAAGCTATGCAGTTGGGAGGCGGTGCAGAGGATTTGGCAAACCTGCTGACTGAAAAGCTTGGGACAAAATTTACAATCGCTGTTCTCTGCCTGACGACATTGGTTCTTGGGTACGGAGGTGTATCCTGTTATGTTATCGTATTTGTTATGTATCCGATTGCTTTGAATATGTTTAAAAAGGCTGATTTACCGCGGCATTTGATTCCTGCAGTTGTAGCGGCTGGATGTTTTACCGCTGTTAATATAGGACCGGGTTCTCCTTCTGTTGTTAACAATATTCCGGTGAAGTATCTTGGTACCTCACCAACTATTTTACCGGTTTATTCAGCAATTATTGCTGCTTCCTTCTTTATTTTGGCTACACTCTACTGTATTTGGCAGGAGAAGGTTGCACGCAAAAATGGTGAACATTTCAGTGTAGATGCAGCTACTGCTAAAATGATGGAAGAATATGAAAAGAAGGAACATGGCAATGGAGTTATTGCATTTATTCCGCTGGCACTGGTTGTTGTTCCGTTATTCTTTGGTGTGGATGTTCTTTATTCCCTGCTGTTAGGCTGGATTGCTATCGCTGTTCTGTACTGGAAGAGAATTGATAATAAGATTGAAATTCTCAACTGTGGTGTAAGTGATGCAATGGGAGCTATTCTGGCTACTTCAGCAGTTGTTGGTTTTGGCGGTGTTGCAAAGCTGACTGCAGGTTATACAACTCTGGTGGATGTTGCTACCAGTATGGGCGGTTCTCCGCTGATTTCCTTCTCGATCGGAACTTCGCTGCTCTCTGCTGCATGTGGTTCCGGTTCTGGCGGTTTAACTCTGGCACTGGAGACTCTGGCACCGAAATATCTGGAAATGGGCGTCAATGCAGGTGTGTTGCATAAGATTGCTTCCTGTGCATGTATTACACTGGATTCTCTGCCACATAACGGTGTTATGGTTACTGTATTAGCATGCTGCGGATTGACGCATAAGGAAGGTTATAAGCATTTGTTTGCAATTACGGTAGTCGGTTCCATTATCATTCTGATAGAGGCGATTATACTGGCAGGGATTATGTATCCCATAGGTTAATATCTTGTTCCTAGGCAAAGATCAGGATGATAGGAGTTGCGTATGAAGGGGTTCATAAATGAGCGGCAGGCGGAGCTTGACAGGCTCTACCCCGTATGGGAGAAAAAAACAATCTGGAAGTTTTTTGAGGCAACGACAGAGCGATTCCCGGATAAGGAATTTGTAGTGGCTGCGGGGCATGGAAGCTATACATATCGACAGACAAAAGAAGAAGTGCTCCGCATTGCCCGCGGACTTGTGGCAGCAGGTGTCCGTCCAGGGGATCATGTGGCTATGCAGATTGAAAATTGCCCGGAACAGGCCTTTGTTGCATTGGCCATAACGGCAGTTCGGGCGGTTAAGGTTCCTGTCAATACATCTCTGGGTGCTAAAGAACTGAGTTTTATACTTAGACAGTCCGAATCACAGTATCTGGTTACAGGTTGTCAGATCAGACTGGAAGATAAAGAAAACTGTTTAAAGCAAATCATTGCCCTTCCTGAAGCCAGATGCGAAGTGGATATTCCTGTCCTTTTCTGGAATGAGTTTCTTGCTGCTGAAGAGGGACAGATTCTTCCGGACAGCGAAGGACAGCAGTATGCGGATGAGGTATCCGATATCATTTATACCTCCGGCAGTACGAAAGCTCCCAAAGGTGTTATGCTTACTCACGATATGCTGATGCGCAGTGCGTTTGCAAACTGTCTGAATCGGGGGTTTGAGCTGGGGAGACGGATATTCGTTCCGCTGCCAATGTTTCATGTTTATGGTTATGTGGAAGGAATGTTGGCTGCCATATTGGTGGGCGGTGCAGTTCTGCTTCGACGTGGTAAATTTACAGCGGAACCGGTGCTGGATTTTATGCAGGAGAGCCGTGCAAACGATATTTTAAGTGTTCCTTCTCAGATGATGACGCTGATCCATTATTTGAAAGAAAAGCCAAGAAAGCTACCGGAGCTTCATGCAGTATATTGTTCTGCGGCAATCTGTCCTTCGTGGGTTTGGCCGGGGATCCGTGATGCTCTTGAAGTGCAGGATGTTATCACTGGTTACGGAATGACGGAGGTCAGCGGTGCGTCCATGCAGACGGCACCGGAAGATACAGATACGGTACTTGGGACACGAGTAGGAAAGCTGCTGCCTAGCGGCAGCAGCGGATATCCGGAGCTGGGAGGACACCAGATTGCGTATCGGGTAGTCGATCAGAAAACCGGTGTGGACTGTGCACCGGGTGAGATTGGTGAGTTATGGTGTCGCGGAGCCGTTGTGACCCGTGGATATTTTAATCGGGTGGAGGCAAATGCACGTGTATTTACACAGGACGGTTGGTTTAGAACCGGGGACTGCGGATGTTTTGATGAGGCTGGATATCTGATTTTAGCCGGGCGCGTAGATGATATGTATAAGATCAACGGTGAAAATGTTTCACCAAAGTTTCTGGAAGATGTTTTAGGGAATTGTCCGGAGATCAACAACGTGGAAATCGTGGGGGTTCCGGATGAGAAACGTGGCTATGTAGGTGCAGCTTTCATTCAGCTTCATGAGGATATCCCGGAAAACAGAGAACGCGCAGAGAACTACAGCCGGGAACACTTGGCGAAATTTCAGGTACCTAAATATTTTATTTATATGAAGGAAGCAGATTGGCCTCGTACCTCAACGGGAAAAGTGCAGAAGTTTCGTCTAAAGGAGATGGCAGCCTCTTATAAGGCGGAGGTGGACAGATAGCTTTATGAATATACTCATAGTTGTCGGTTCTGCCAGAATGCAGGGGAATACTGATAAGCTGGCGGAGGCATTTGGAAAAGGTGCCATGGAAAACGGGCATCAGGTTACACGAATTCACCTTGGAAAAACCAGAATCAATCCGTGTCTGGGTTGCAATGTCTGCCGGAAAGAATCTGGTTGTGTGCAGAAGGACGGATTTCAGGAATTTGCATCGGCATTTTTGACCAGTGATGTGGTTGTGCTTGCAACACCTCTGTACTTTTGGGGTATGAGTGCACAGCTGAAGGCTGTGATTGACCGTTTGTATTCACTGGGACGGGCAGATCCGAAAGGGTATTATCGATATCCAGTGAAAAAGAGTGTACTGTTAGTCACAGCAGCAGATACGGAAAAGCATTTCTGGGTATTTGAAAGTGTGGAGCAGTATTATCGAAGGCTGGTTCGTTATCTGCGCTGGATCGATCTGGGAGTGCTCATGGCCGGGAACTGCGGAGGAACCAAGTCAGACAGATGTATCGGAGAGACCGGTTATCTGGAACAGGCTTATGAATTTGGCAGACATCTGTGAAAACAGTGATGGCTGATGTACACAGATAAGGAGGTTACAGTTATGGACAGGGTTGTGATTGTCACTGGAGGGACCAGCGGGATTGGTCAGGCTACCGCCCGAAAATTTCTGAAGAACGGGGATCGCGTAGTTGTGGTAAGCAATGATCCCAAAGAAAAAGCAGATGCGGCAATAGAGCAGTTAAAACAGTATGGTGAGGTCAGTTACCATTTCTGTAATATTACATCCCGGGAAGAATGCGAGAAAACCGTTCAGTTTGCAGCAGAAAAATACGGAAGAGTGGATATTCTGGCGAATGTAGCCGGGGTGACCGGAAAGCGGCAGCCGTTTCTGGATGGAGATCTGGATGATACCATCAAGGTGATCGATATTAACCTGATGGGAACGATTTATATGTCGCTGTTTGCAGCCAGAGAAATGGTGAAAAGACATCGGGGTGTGATTATTAATGTAGGCTCCATCTGCGGTTATCTGGCAAATTCAGAGGCGATTGGTTACCATGTGTCAAAGGGCGGAGTGAAGATGTTGACTCAGGCACTGGCCAGAGAGCTTACGCCTCAGGGATTGCGTGTGGTTTCTGTCGCACCCGGTTGGGTCAATACCGGACTTATGGATCAGAAAGCAATTGAGTATGGAGGAAAGCTCCATATGAAAGGCAGAGTTGTCGAACCGGATGAGATTGCGAATGTGATCTATCTGCTGTCTCTGGATGAAGCCAGTGCAATTAACGGTACCACGGTTATGGCAGATGACGGCTATACCGTATTTAAAGGACTGAATATGAAGCCGCAGATTGTTGATGATGGAAAACAATAGATGTTTTAAAGAAAGGCAAGGAGGTATTGCATAATGAACAAATATTTTTTAACGGAAGATCAGCTGAGTATACAGGAAATGGCAAAAAAATTTGCCGATGAAGTAGTAGCAGCAACGGTTACGGATCTGGATCGCAGACATGAATTCCCGCTGGAGGAAGTGAAACAGTGTGCGGAAATGGGATTTCTGGGTGTTTGCGTGCCGGAGGAGTATGGCGGTGCCGGAATGGATCATCTGAGTGATGTTCTGGTGATGGAACAGATTGCACGTCATTCTTCTTCTCTGGCTTCTATTATTGATGCACATGCTTCTTTGGGCAGTACTCCTCTTTTACTGGCAGGAACGGAAGAACAAAAGCAGAAATATCTGGTTCCGGCGGCAATGGGAGAAACTTTATGTGCTTTTGCATTGACGGAGCCGCAGTCGGGTTCGGATGCCGGTCAGATTCGCACCAAGGCAGTTCTGGACGGTGATGAGTGGGTAATCAATGGCACCAAGGCATTTATTACCAACAGCACTTATGCTTCTACCTTCCTTGTAGCAGCAAAGACCGATATGGAAGCAAAGGGCAGCAGAGGCATTTCCATTTTTATCGTGCCGGCAGGACTTCCTGGCTTTGAAGTGGGGAAACCGGAAGAAAAGATGAGTAACCGCAGTTCCTATTCCTGCCCGCTGACCTTTACGGATGTACGCATTCCGAAAGAAAACCTGCTGGGTGAACTGAATCGAGGCTTCCCGCTGTTCATGAAATGTGTGGATGACGGACGTGTTGCGATTTCCGCGGTTGCAGTCGGCATGGCGCAGGGAGTATTGGAGCGTGCTGCCAAATATTCCAAAGAGCGTGTTACTTTCGGTAAGCCAATCTGCGAGAATCAGGCGATTGCATTTAAACTGGCAGAGATGGCGACAGAAATTGATGTGGCCCGTGCTATGCTTTACAATACGGCACGTATGAGCGACAATGGTTTGCCGTTCAGTAAGGAAGCGACCATGACAAAAATGTTCTGCTCTGAGATGTGTGTACGTGTCTGTGATATGGGTCTGCAGATTATGGGTGGTTACGGTCTGTGCGATGAGTATCAGGTTGAGCGTATGTACCGTGATGCGAAGCTGCTGACGATTGGTGAAGGTACTTCCGAGATCTGCCGTATGGTTGTAGGCAGACATGTTCTGAAAGAATATTGATGGAGGAGAATTTTGATATGAAGCGTTCTTATTTATATCTGAGTGAGTTTCATGTAGGCGATAAGTTTACCACGCTGTCCCGCACAGTGACAGAAACGGATGTGGTTCTGTTTGCAGGTATTACCGGTGACAACAATCCGATCCATACGGATAAAACTTATGCGGAAAGCCTTCCGTTTAAGAGCAGAATTGCGCATGGTTTGCTGGGAGCGGGTATTGCTACCGGACTGTGGGGACGCATGGGCCTGGTAGATGGATCTGCGATTGCTGCGCTGAGTACAGAATGGAAATTTGTAGGTGCGATTAAGATTGGTGATACGATTCACTGTGAAATCGAAGTATTGGAAGCGAAGCAGTCAAAATCCAAGCCGGACAGAGGAATTTTGAACATCCAGTATACCATTGTAAATCAGGATGGCACAGTGTGCCAGATCGGAAGTATGGCTACTATGTTGTACTGGGCTCCGCCTGCTGGAGAAGAATAATTTGGAAATGAGGGATTCCTTTATGAATATTTTGGTTTGTGTGAAACAGGTTCCGGATACAACAGAGATTAAAATCGATCCGGTTACTAATACATTGATTCGAGCAGGTGTTCCGAGTATTGTGAACCCGTTTGATGCTTATGCACTGGAGATTGCTGCCCGCATTAAGGATGTAGTTCCGGGAACGAAAATCATTCTTCTCAGCATGGGACCGCAGCAGGCGACAGCAGCACTGAAAGAGTGTCTGGCTGTAGGTGGTGATAAGGCTTATCTGGTAAGTGACCGTGCATTTGGCGGAGCAGATACGCTGGCTACCAGTTATACCTTAAAGACGGCCATTGACAAAATCGAGACGCTTGAAGGCAAATTTGATATGATTTTCTGTGGCAAACAGGCAATCGATGGAGATACCGCGCAGGTAGGACCGGAGATTGCAGAGCATATGGATTGTCCACAGATTACCTATGCAGTTGAAGCAAAAGTGGAAGGTGATGAGGTCCTGGTTAAAAGAGAAACCGGAGAGGGGTATGAAATCCTGGCGGCAAAAATGCCATGTGTGATTACGGTTACGAAGCCGAGCTTTAATCCACGTTATCCTTCTATTAAATCGAAAATGGCTGCAAACCGGGCAGTGATCACAACACTGACTGTTAATGATATTCCGGTAGATGCTGCAAGAATCGGTTTGAAGGGTTCTCCCACAAAGGTGAAGAAGAGTTTTACCCCGCCGCAGAAGCAGGGAGGAGTTACGATTGCAGAGGCAACCGGTGAAGAATCGGCAAAGAAATTATTTGAGTTGTTAAACTCTGCCAATGTTATTTAGCGAGGAGGAAGACATGGAGGCTTTAAGCAAGGATTTATGGGTTTTTATTGAGACTGGTGAAGATGGAAAAGCCAAAAGCGTGGG
>JALFHZ010000126.1 GCA_022776445.1 Lachnospiraceae bacterium | reverse complement strand
GCCTGCTCAGGCATGGAATGCGGGTCCATGCTGTCAATATTTTAATCATCACCGAATAGGATTCCCAGAGTAAAACAGCCCCGAATTGACGGGGCTAATGTTTCACTTATTTTAGGACATTTTCAAAAATGCTTGACAGATCGCTTTTGAGATTTTCCAAAAAAACAAGAAGATCGGTGTCGGAATCCAGTTGGAACAGAGAGCGGATTTCGGTAAGGGTGTCCTGAGCTGTATTTCGATCTTGTTTGATTCTGATAATATAATCAAGTTTGTTATCCAGTTTTTTGGAAAGATCGGAATAATATCCCATCAGACCAACTGTTTTTGCCAGAGCTTCATCTACCTTTTTCATATCAGCAGCAGAAAGGTCACAAACGTAATTGCCAATACGAGCTTTGCTGACACACATAATATTGGAGGTATTGGCCTGCCCGTCCAGTTTGATCGTAACACCGTCAGATTCATACTGGGGGGTAATCTGTGCCATGCAGGGGAGTGTGCTGGAATCATGGGTGATGGGAATGACGATGGTGTTGCTGGATTTTATGTTTCCAATATCGTTCTGTATGATGACAGCAGGGCGATCTTTTTGCATTTCACTTCCAATTCCGACACCAAAATTACAGCGATAGACCTGTCCGCGTTTAACAAGGCGTTTACTGGCATTAAAAGCGTTGGAATCCAGATATACTTTTGTTTTCAGCCAATCCAGAAACTGCTGTACTTTATTGATAGAAATGTCCATATATTAGCTCCTCTATTTTAAGTAAAAACTATTAACAACGCATGGGTAATCAGAGAGTTTTACTCATGTGTTGTCAAATCCGAATATGTTTCTTCTTCCGCAACCTCCTGCGGTGGCAGAGATTTTAAATGCCCCTGCATTAATTCCAGAATTTTAAAAGAAATCAGAAGCCTCAGCCGTACGTCCGGATTATCCATATTGACACCAAGCAGATCCTGAATTTTTCCGAGGCGGTATATGACGCTGTTGCGGTGCATATGCATCAGCTTAGCTGTCGTGGAGATACTTCGTTCGGTCAGCAGATAATAGCGCAGCAGTTCCAGATTGCTGAAATTTCCCTCATCCGGATTGTCCAGAAGCTTCAGTTTCTGGACGAACATATCCCGCAGGTTATATTTTTCCGTGTAGGTATCCAGCATATCGTAGATATAGTACTGAGAGTAAAAGTAGATATCCTGCTCCGGTGCAAGCTGCCTGCCGAATTTTGCTGCTGTGCAGGCCTGTTTGTAGGAAATATCCAGTTTCAGCAGGGAATCTGTGATGGTGGAGAAGCCGGCGTAGCCTTTGCAGATCTGAAGCAGGTTGGTGAATTCACCGAAAAACTGATTGACTTCTTCGATCAGCTTCAGACTGGAAATATCCCCCTGAAAAATCATAAGCACAGACTGATGAAATAAAATAATCTTGAAGTAGGGGAAATTCAGACTGGTGCGCAGCCGTCCCATGACATAATTGGCCTGATTCAACGAGAAATCTTCCCACTGAATAATACCAAGGCGATAGGATGCATTCAGCGGCAGTTTCAGAACCCGTGCACGGTCAATCAGATAGCTTTCCTCTTCGTAGGTATGTTCAATCAGATCGGTCATAAACCGTTCCAGTGGGGTAGGGATAAGTGTATCCTGAATGACGCTCTGCGCATAGTAGTAGTTGCGGATCTGGGTGGCAAAATAGCTGAACAGATCAAACATGCCGTCAGTAGGGAAGTCCTTCACAAAGTAGATGGTAATGAAACCAAGGAAAATACCGTTTCCCGCATGGAATGCCAGCACAAAAAGAGGACATCCCATATAAGTAGGCGGATCAATTCTGGTAGGCGTGGTGAGACGGGAACCTTTGGCCTGATATCCCATACTGGCAAGAGCATCGGTGTTTTCTTTGGAATAGTATCCCAGGGAGAGTATTTCGTTCACCCGTTCATTGTAGGGCGTGCTGTTCACGCTGCTTCCCAGAATATTGTAGGAGGCATTGACAAAGATGATGGGATTTTCACCGAATATATATTTGCCGAGATCAATCATTTCCTGATAACCGGTACCGGAGAGAATGGCCTGTTCTACCTGATTGCTCCAGTTTTTTAATTTGTGAAATACAGACAGAAGCTGGTTGACCACAGCAGAAAGTTTTTCATTTTCCGGCAGAAGAATCAGGTTGGCGGAATGATGCTGCAAAAAAGCCTGAACCTGTTCTTCTTTCCCGGAACAGATAATACAGATTTCTTTCAGGAAGGATTGACGGAGCGCCTTTACCTGTGTAAAGGTACCGAGGTATAGAACGGCGGGATCCGCTGTGAATGGTTCTCCCGTAAGTAGCTGTATACATTCAAACTGAAAGGAACGATCCTTTGGGAGCAATGATACCGCATTGTAATGGTTCAGTGCATCCAGGACGATTGCATGTGTGATTTTCATTTGAAACTCCTTTTCCTCGGTATGATATAAATGGCTCATTATCTTGTATAATATCAAAAAAATTGTTAAATATCTAGCTGTTTTTTAATGTGTAATGTATTGGTTGTTTTAACCAGAAAGGGGCAGGAATATTTCTGTTATTTTTGTGCCGAGTACCGTGGTCGGATACACAAGACTTTGTTATTATAATGTCATTGATAAAGCCTGTTTCTGTCCGGGAGAAGTTGCGGAACCGGGGGTCTGATGGGCAGAACGGTGAAATGTACGAAAGGGGTATAATTATGATTAGCTTGATTGGTATTGTGGTTGGTCTGGCACTATTCATCCTGTTGGCCTACATTGGTTACAACACGATCATTGTTGCAATCGCCGCCGGTATGGTTGTTGCAATGTTTGGCGGGCTGAATCCGTTTACACTGCTGACAGAGGCATTTATGCCGAAAGCAGTTGGTTTTATGCAGGGGTATTTTCTGATTTTCCTGTTCAGTGCTTTATTTGCACGGTTCATGGGTGATTCCGGTGCTGCTCCTTCGATCGCAATTAAGGTTTCCCGTATTGCCAAAAAGGCAAAAAACAGGGATATGCAGCGTTGGCTGGCAGTTATGGTGCTTCCTCTGATTCAGCTGATTCTGACATACGGCGGCGTGAACGTATTTGTAGTAGTGTTCATCCTGGTTGCAATTGCAAGATCGCTGTTTAAGGATCTGGATATTCCGTGGTGGATGTACTCCTGTTCCTGTCTTGGTTCATCAACTGTGACAATCGGTATGCTTCCGGGTTCTCCGCAGATCCAGAACATCATTCCGTGCCAGTATTTCGGTTCTACCACGATGTCGGCTCCTGTGCTTGGTATTCTCTGCTCGATCATTACCTTTATCATTGGTTCTGCATATATCTGGTGGCAGTGCAAACGCACCAACAAAAAGGGTGAAGGCTTCTACCCGACTGGTGACCTGATTGACAAAGAGCAGCTGGTGGAGGCAAGTGTAGAGAATGAAAAACCGTTATGGCAGTGTCTGCTCCCGATGATCGTTGTAGTTGTAGTGCTGAATGTGCTGAAACAGTCTGCAGTCATTGCTCTGTTCAGCGGCTGTGTGGTTGCGTGGCTTCTGTATGATCCGCGCAAGCAGAATCTGAAGAAAATTTTCTCCGGTGCTATGCCTCAGGCGATCATGCCGTTGATTACGGTATGCTGCGCATCCGGTTTCGGCGGAATCGTGGCAGCAGTTCCGGGATTCCAGACGATCGTAGGAAGTCTGGATGCTCTTGGTACAAATCCATTGACTATCGTTTTGATCGTAAATGTCTGCTCCGGTATCTGTGGTTCCGCATCCTCCGGTGAGAATATTGCGCTTCAGAACTTTGCAGATCGTTTTATTGCAACCGGTATTCCGGGAGATCAGCTGCATCGATTGGTTGCGATGTCTTCCATCGGTCTGGATACCCTGCCGCACAGTGCCGGTATCATTACCATGCTGTCGACCACAAAGCTGACACACAGACAGGCATATATCAACAACTTTATTCTGTCTCTGATACTGCCGATCGTGATGGCATGTTTCGCAGCGATGCTGATTTCCATGGGATTTTATCTGTAAAGAAGAAAAATTAATACAGCTGTCCATTCCGCAGGCAACTGTAAAGAAATAAAAACAGGAAAGGAAGATTAAAAAATGTCTGAGTTATATGATGCAATTACTGCTGCTGGTCTTGTTATGAGTGAAGAAGACAAAGAAATTGTGGCAATGGTACACGACTTTGTGATGAAAGAGGTTCGCCCGACGGCTGCTGACTATGATAAGAGTGGTGAACTGAACTGGGATGCCTATAACAAGGCATTTGAGATGGGACTGATCTGTGCAGACCTGCCGGCGGAGTACGGCGGACAGGGACTGAGTGCTGTAACCGGCGCATGGATCCGTGAGGAACTGATGTATGGTGATGCTGGTTTTGGCCTTACCTGCGGAACCAATAATCTCGGTATCAAGCCAGTTCTGTTATTCGGTACCGAGGAACAGAAAAAATGGGCAGTGGAAACGCTTGTAAGCGATAAGCCGGGACGCGATCCGCGCTGGCCGAAGAAACGCAGCGGATTTGGTGCCTTCGCACTGACCGAGCCGGATGCAGGAAGTGATGCAGGAGCCTGCAAAACAACCGCGACGAAGAGTGAAGATGGAAGTGAATATGTATTAAACGGACGGAAATGCTTCATCACCAATGCCTGCTACGCAGATTTCTTTACCGTGATCGCATCCGTAGACAGATCTATGGGATACAAAGGTCTGACCATGTTCCTGGTTGATGCACACCTTCCGGGAATCAGTATCGGAAAACATGAGGACAAGATGGGTATTCGCCAGTCTGCTACCTGTGATGTCCTGTTCGAGGATGTACATATTCCTGCTTCTGCGCTGATCGGCAAGGAAGGTGAGGGCTTCAAATATGCGATGAAGACTCTGGAGCAGGGTCGTGCAGGTGTTGGAAGCGGCTGCGTGGGAATCATGCGTGCAGCTATGGAAGTTGCTGCAAAATATGCGCAGGAGCGTGTTACCATGGGTAAGCCGATCTACAAAAATCAGCTGATTTCCGCAAAGCTTGCAGATATGCAGATTGCAATTGAGACCAGCCGTGCAATCGGTATGAAGGTAGCAGCTTTGATCGACGCAGGCGATCCTCTTGCCGGTAAGCTGGGTCCGATCGCAAAATGCTTCTGTTCGGATCAGCTTCAGAAGGTTGTGACTGAGGCGGTTCAGATCCTGGGCGGTTATGGATACATGAGAGATTATCCGGTTGAGAAACTGATGCGCGATGCGAAGATTTTCCAGATTTTCGAAGGAACAAATGAGATTCAGCGCGTAGTAATCGGCGGCAATGTAATTAAAGAATATAAGATTTGATAAAGTTTCATGGATGATTCAGGACGGAGCTGCTGCAAATTGGAAAACGGTTTTGCGGCGGCTCCGTCTTTTGCAGAAAGGAGAATAGGCATATGTTAAATGAGTCGGCGGTAGGATTGAATCTGCATCAGAAATTTTCTTATACCTGGCGGGATATCGTGTTATATAATCTGAGCGTAGGAGCTCAGCAGGAGGAACTGGAATATGTTTATGAAAAAGGGCTGAAGGCTCTGCCGACATTCGGTGTGATTCCGTGTACCGCGACATTCGGAACGGATCCGTACTGCGCGCAGCCATTGATGCCGACCCACCAGATTAAGGATCTGCGCACGGATGGTACGCTGCATATGGATCATAAGCTTGTGATTCATAAACCGATTCCGCTGGATGCGGAGCTGGATATTGAAAAGGTTATCAGTGCCGTGTATGATCGGGGAGAAGGAAAGGGTGCAAAGATCAATGTGGATGTGATCGGACGCGATGTTTACGGGGAAAAGCTCTTTACCAACACCATGGGATATTTAAACCGCTGGTCCGGCGGATTTGGCGGTCCGTCCGTTCCGCATAGTGATGTAAAAATTCCGGACCGTGATCCGGACCATGTTGTAAAGGGAAGCTATCCGATGAATACACCTCTTCTGTACCGTCTGACCGGAGACACCTATCCGCTGCATGCAGATCCGGAATTTGCACGAAAAGCCGGTTTTGACCGACCGATTGTCCATGGTCTTTGCAGTTTGGGTTATGCCTGCCGCATGATGATTGATACTTTGTTTGCAGGTCAGCCGGAACGGGTAAAGAGTCTGGAGAACCAGTTCCGCAGCATTGCAATGCCGGGAGATGGTTTTATCCTTCAGATGTGGGATACTGTTCCGGGCGAAACTGTTTTCCGGATGGTGAAGGAGTCTGACGGTAAGGCGATTCTGGATTATGGACGTATGAAGTGGGAATAGATAAAAAGATACCCTCAGACAGGAGGAGAAGCAACCCTGCCTGAGGGTATTTTGGTGGAAAGAAAACTAATTATGTTTCGGACTCATCCATCCGTAGCTTCCTGGAATCGGTTCACTTTTCATGCTGTTGACTCGTTTTTCGAAAGTCTCGGTAACGCTTGTATAATCGGAATAACCAAGACGAGCCAGAGGATGAAGTTTCAGGATATCCAGTTTACCATTTGGAAGTACATAATTTTCGTCAATGTGGATGCAGACAACACGGCCTATGACAAGATCAGCGGTGCAGGCTGGTGTACGCCCGGGAAGGCGGATCGTATTTACCCATTCGCATTCCATCTGAATCGGGCTTTCTGCAACGCGTTTAGCCGGAATATAAATACTGTTTGCTTTTGTCAGCCCCGCCTTTTCAAATTCGTCAATTTCCGGCGGATAGGAGGGAGCTGTCAGGTTCATCTGTTCCATTAGGAAATAGGGAACAAAATTATGTACGAAGCATCGGGTTTCTTCTGCGTTGATCACAGTGTCTTTTCTTGTTCCATCAGGTCTGAGCTGGGCGGAGAAAAGAATATGAGGCTCATCAAAATTTACATTAGTAAATTGGCTAAAGGCGGCCAGATTACTGATACCGTCTTTGCTGATTGTTGAAATCCAACCGATCGGACGTGGGATGGCAATACTTTTGAAAGGATCCTGTCCGTTCAGAGCTTCATAGTCCTGAAAATCATGTAAATCAAATGTCAGCATTTTAAATACCTCCTTGTTTTAATCATGCTGCTCAGCGACATGTCTGCTCAGAAAATCCTGAATGGCTTCTTCGGAATACCCAAGTTCTGCGAGAACCTCACGGGTATGCTCTCCGATCATCGGACCGCGTTTCCATTCCGGTATGCCCATTTTCTCGCTGCGCATGGACGGGCGAACCACGACGGATTTGTTGCCGTTCGGGCAGGTGATTTCGTGTATAAATTCATTGGCCCATGCCTGTTCGCTTTTCTCCATATCTTTGAAGTGTGCCAGGCGGTCGTGAACGATGTCAGCCTCTTTCAGTAGTTTACACCATTCGGCAGCCGTTTTCGTAGCGTAAATCTTTGCAAATTCTTCCATCAGATATTTTCTGACTTCGGGATCACGCTGCGCCTTGCTGGTGCAAAACCGCGGGTCATTGCCCCATTCGTCCTTACCCAGTACATGACACAGAATCGGCCATTGTTTTTCGATATTCAGGATCGTGGTAGTCACCCACTCGTTGTCTTTCGTGCGGAATGCGGATCCGGTAGGTGCGCTGTTGTCGCGGCGTTTCGGGAAGACATTGCCGTAGCGCTCTTCGCAGGAAATCGTCATGATATTGAAGCACCAGAGTGCGGTACCGTAGAGACTGGTGTATACCCGGTCACCTTCTCCGGTCTGCTCCCTCTTATAAAGTGCGGAGGAAATGGCATAGCAAAGTCCCATGGCCGTGATGATGTCTCCCGGTCCTGCCGAGCCATATACGGGATAGGAATCGGCACCTTCTACGCTCATATCGGCATTAAAACCGCTGCTTGCCCAGAAGGCTACGGTATCGAAGCCGGGGTCGTCCGCCCTGGGTCCCTTTTCGCCGAATCCATTGAGGCTGGCATGGATCAGTCGGGGATATTTCCCTTTCAGGCTCTCATAATCCAGTCCGAGGCGCTTTAGTGCATTGGGGCGGGTGTTCGTCAGGAATACATCGGCACCGGCAAGCATTTTATGCATGATTTCCTGACCTTCCGGTGTTTTTAAATCGAGGACAATACCGCGCTTGCCTGCATTCAGATTGTCAAACAGAGGGTTTTCGTCGTCGGTGCAGGGAACGAAAAATGTGGTGGGGAACCGTCGGAACATATCTCCGGAAGAGGTTTCCACTTTGATGATTTCAGCACCCCAGTCCGCAAGCATGCGGCCTGCGGAACTGGCGGCAACCATGGTAGATAATTCTACTATTTTTATACCGGCAAGCGGTTTGTAGGTTTCAGACATAGAGAGAAGCCTCCTTTTCTTTATGATTTAATCGGTTTTTATTTGTTGAATGACGGAGGGCGTTTTTCCAGAAATGCGTTTACTGCTTCCGCAAAATCCGGTTTCCGTGAACAGGCTGCGATTTCAGCGGCTTCCTCGGCATAATAAGCGTCCAGATCTCCGTAGAAATACTGATTGATCAGGCGTTTCTGTGCAGCATGAGGAGCGCTTGGTTTGGAAGCCAGCGTTTTAGCCAGCGTGTAGGCTGCGTCAGCCAGCTGTCCTTCTTCCGCACAGAGAGTGGCCAGCCCCATGGAAACACAGGCATTTCCCTTGACAGGATTGCCGGTCATCATCATCAGGGCTGCTTTTTCCGGACCGATCAGGCGCACCAGATTATAGATACTTCCATTGTCTCCGCTGAGACCGAGATTGATAAAGCCCATGATCATTTTGCTGTTTGGATCCACAACCCGGAAGTCACAGGCCAGAGCGCAGGAGAGTCCAGCGCCGGTTGCTACACCGTTGATCATTGCGATGACCGGTTTCGGACAGTTACGGATACCGGAGATCATCTGTTTGCCGACAGAGGCAACATCGTCGGCATTCAGATAGATTTCATTGTCAACCAGATATTTGAACCGTTTGATGTCGCCTCCGGCAGAGAAATGCTTTCCTGCACCGGTGATGATAATAGCGCCTACATCATTTCTTGCACCCAGTTCGGTGACGGCAGCGCCGATCTCCCCATAGGTTTCACGTGCAAATGCGTTGCTGAGTTCCGGGCGGTTGATGGTGATGGTGGCAACCCGGTCGGTCACTTCAACAAGAATGGTATTATATGTCATGATAACCTTCCCCCCTGATCGATTAACAGAATGTCTTCTGAACGTTATGAATGGTTTCTTCCGCTTCCTGAATCATGCGGTCCATCAGTTCCTGAACCGGAACGATATCATTGATCAGTCCCATGGCAGGGCCAACAGCAAAGATTCCTCCGTCCACATTGCCGTTTTGATAGCATTCGCGGCTGATGCGACCGGCGATCACAGACATCAGCTCCTGAAGTGTGGTTCCCCGTTTTTCCATCTCAGCTGTCAGTTTGGCAGCCATGTTGTTGGAAACCCGGATTGCGTTATGGATGGATTTCTGGACGATGACGGTATCCTTTTCTGTATGGTTCAGAATGTAGTTCTTGTGGTTGTCACTGATCGGGCATTCTGTGGTAGCAACAAAACGGGTACCCATCACAACTCCGTCGGCACCCAGAGCAAGGGCAGCCGCCAGACC
>JALFHZ010000238.1 GCA_022776445.1 Lachnospiraceae bacterium | reverse complement strand
AATGCCATGGTCTATATGCAGAAGGAGACAGGAGTGACCTTTGAAGTTGTGGCAGGTCAGGTCGAAGCGAAGGAATCTCTGGTAGAGCTGGTGGATTTCCTTCTTGATCCGGGCAAATACACCCATATCGGTGCCAAGCTGCCGAAGGGTGCGCTTCTGGTCGGACCTCCCGGTACCGGCAAGACGCTTCTGGCCAAAGCAGTGGCAGGTGAGGCGAAGGTCCCGTTTTATTTTCTGTCCGGTTCCGATTTTATGGAATTGTACGTAGGTGTCGGAGCGTCCCGTGTCCGCAGTCTGTTCAAGCAGGCCCAGCAGACGGCACCGAGCATCATTTTTATTGATGAGGTGGACTCCATCGGCCGCAGCAGAAACGGATACGGCGGCGGCAGTGATTCGGAGCAGCAGCAGACGCTGAATCAGCTGCTTTCTGAGATGGATGGTATGGATTCCTCCAAGGGACTGCTGATTCTGGCAGCTACCAACCGTCCGGAGATTCTGGATCCGGCGCTTCTGCGTCCGGGACGGTTTGACCGGCGGATTATTGTGGATAAGCCGGATCTGAAGGGGCGCATCAATATCCTGAAAGTACACGCAAAGCATGTATCTCTGGATGAGACGGTGAATCTGGAAGAGATTGCGCTGGCTACCTCCGGCGCGGTCGGTTCGGATCTTGCCAATATGATCAACGAGGCAGCGATTCTGGCTGTGAAGCGAGGAAGAAAGGCGGTCAGCCAGAAGGATCTGTTTGAAGCGGTTGAGGTTGTGCTGGTAGGCCAGGAGAAGAAGGACCGGATCCTCAGTAAGGAAGAAAGACGGATTGTGTCCTATCATGAGGTGGGACATGCACTGGTGGCGGCACTGCAGAAGGATGCGGAGCCGGTACAGAAGATCACGATCGTACCGCGTACGATGGGGGCGCTGGGATATGTGATGCAGGTTCCGGAGGAAGAGAAGTATTTAAATACCAAAAAGGAACTGGAAGCTATGCTGGTTGGCTGCCTGGCAGGACGTGCCGCTGAAGAGATTGTCTTTGATACGGTGACAACCGGTGCGTCCAACGATATCGAGCAGGCGACCCGGATCGCGCGTGCGATGGTAACTCAGTATGGTATGTCGGAAAAGTTCGGCCTGATGGGACTTGCGACGCAGCAGGATCAGTATCTGACAGGCAGAGTGGTGATGAACTGCGGTGATGCGACTGCGGCTGGAGTGGACGATGAGGTGATGCGGATTCTGAAGGAATCCTATGCGGAAGCGAAACGTCTGCTTTCTGAGAATCGTGAGGTAATGGATCAGATTGCGGAATTCCTGATTGAGAAAGAGACAATCACCGGCAAGGAATTCATGGAGATTTTCCGGCGCTGCAAGGGAACTTCCGAGCAGGCTGAGGCAGATGAAACTGCCAGAGTAACGCAAAAGGAGCCGGAGAAAGATCTGGAGAAAGAGCCGGAGAAAGAGGCAGAAGGCGCGCGTGACACAGAAGGCGCGCGTGAGGCAGAAACCACGCGTGACGCAGAGTAACGGCTGCGGTTTTACATGAGAGAAAAGGTCAGACGCATTCATCTGAGGACAGGATGGATGGCATTTGACCTTTTACTTTTTGACTCCAATGTCATTATTTTGCAGATGCTTTTTCAAGCGCGGTGCGGATTGCACGGAGCAGAACCTGGGAAGTATAGCGGGATTCCTCGGAATAGTTCAGATGCTCCAGGGACTGAGACTCACAGATCTGCCGGGTCAGATTCTGCAGGGAGGGCTCGACCAGCGGATACATGGTGGTTACAGAATCACTTAACGGCACCATGGTGATGCCTGTGATGCGGTCAGAATCAACGGCAACCTCCACGTTGACTTCCTGAGAGCCGAGGGTCAGGGATGCCGAGTAAACGCCTGGTATGTACAGAGTCTGGCTGGAGGAAGCGGGGGTATCCTGTTTCGGGCGGAACATGAAAAGCAGGAGCAGGACAAGCAGGATTCCGAGACCGGCAAAGATCGCCGTATAGATTATTTCTTTCATGCGCAGTACAACTATTTTTGTCTTGGAACTCATAGAAACCTCCGTCGGTGTTTGATATAATTTATTCTCGGGTATTCGGATTTATGCTATGATCGATGGAAAGGAGCGGATATATGTCATTACAGTTGATTTTAGGCGGTTCCGGGTCCGGGAAGACCACATTTCTGCAGGATTCTGTGATTCGTGCGGCGATGAGGCACCCGGAACAGCTGTACTTTATGATTGTGCCGGAGCAGTTTACCATGCAGACACAGAAGGATATCGTGACCAGGCATCCCTGTCACGGTACCTTGAATATTGATATTGTCAGCTTTCAGCGTCTGGCATACCGTGTATTTGAGGAACTGGCGGTGGAAAATCTGCAGGTACTGGACGACATGGGAAAGTCCATGGTGCTGAGAAAGGTGGCGGCGAACCAGCGCAGAAAGCTGAAGCTGTTTTCCGGTCATTTAAGCCAGGCGGGCTTTGTGAATCAGTTAAAGTCCATGATTTCCGAGTTTTATCAGTATGGGATAACGCCGCAGGTTCTGCGGGAGATGGCTCCGCTTGCGAAAACTCCGCTTCTGCGTCAGAAGCTGGAAGATTTTGCCGTGGTATACGAAAGCTTTCAGGACTATATTGCAGGACACTACATCACCACGGAAGAGGTGCTGGATGTGCTCTGCCGCCTGATTCCGGAATCCCGGATTGTGAGAGACAGTGTGATTGCACTGGATGGATACACGGGCTTTACCCCGGTGCAGTACCGGCTGATCGGGCTTTTTATGGTTCACGCAAAGCAGGTGATCGTGACGGTTACGGCAGATCCGGCGATTTCCCCTTATGAGAAGATGGGAATGCAGAAGCTGTTTTATATGAGTCACCAGATGGTATGCCGCCTGCAGCAGATGGCGGAGGAGCAGCAGGTACGAAAGCTTCCGGATATCTGGCTGCCGAAGAGCGAAGGCGGAAAAACGGCGCAAAGTCCGAGATTTGCGGAGAGCCCGGAACTGGCATGGCTGGAGCAGCATCTTTTCCGTTATCACGGCGGGCATTATAAGGGGGCTCTGACAGGAAGTCTGGAATTGTATCAGGCAGGAAACCCTTCCGGGGAGATTGCGGGTGTGGTGCGCCGGATTCAGCAGCTGGTTCGGGAACAGGGGCTTCGGTATCGGGATGTGGCAGTTGTGACCGGGGATCTGCCCGGTTACGGACGCGAGATCGCGCATCAGTTTGAGCAGAATCAAATTCCTTATTTTATGGATGACAAGAAGAGTCTTCTGAATAATCCGATGGCGGAGCTGATTCGTGCGGCTCTGGAAGTCATTCAGCGGGATTTCAGTTATGAGAGTGTGTTCCGGTTTCTCCGGACCGGTCTGATTACGGACAACCGGGAAATGCTGAACCGCATGGAAAATTATGTGCTGGCACTGGGGATCCGTGGGTATCGGAGATGGACACAGGAATGGGAACGTACATACCGGGCAGGAGCCGGTCTGAACCTGGTGGAGCTGAATGCATTCCGGGATGAGGTTCTGGCACCGCTTGTGACTATGCGGGATGCCTTCCGGCAGGAGCATCTGACGGTGGCAGGTATGGTGGATGCGGTGCGCGGTCTTTTGGCTGACTGCGGCATTCAGGAGAAGATGCAGGCCTGTCAGGCGTATTTCACCGGGATGGGAGAATACCGTCTGGCAAAAGAGTATGGACAGGCATTTGAACTGGTGGAGGAGCTGCTGAACCGCCTGTCTGATCTTCTTGGAGAGGAAATAATAGGACGACGGGAGTTCGCCGAGATTCTGGATGCGGGATTTGAAGAAATTTCCGTCGGGGTGATTCCTGCCGCTGTGGATCGTGTGGTCGTGGGCGATATTACGCGTACCAGACTGGCGCATATCCGTGTGCTGTTTTTTGTCGGTGTTAATGACGGAATTGTGCCCATGCGCAGAGACAGGGGAAGTCTGCTTTCCGATCAGGAACGGGATTTTTTCGGAGCACACAGTCTGGAGCTTGCGCCAACCGCACGTGAGGACAACTTCCAGCAGAGGTTCTATCTGTATCTGACGATGACGAAGCCGTCGCAGAAACTGATTCTGTCCTATTCTGCGGTCGGTGCGGATGGAAAGAGCAGGAGAGCGTCCTATTTGGTCGGCGAATTGTGCAGGATGTTTCCGGATCTTTCCTGTCAGGAGGAACGGGAAGCGGATGGAGCGGATTTTTTGGATGTTTATTCAGTGTCAGATGGCTATGAGAGGCTGGTGGATGGGCTGCGCCGCTTCCGAAACGGGGAACTGGATGAAGCGGACGGCAACCGTTTTCTGGAGCTTTATCGCTGGTTTTTCGCTTCGCCGGAGCATCAGGACGGAGTCAGACGGCTGACAGAGGCAGCATTTTACATCTATGAAAAGCAGGGACTGGGACATGCGGTGGCCCGCGCACTGTACGGCAATATTCTGAGCGGAAGTGTGACGAGACTGGAACAGTATGCGGCGTGCGCATATGGTCATTTCCTGAAATACGGTCTGGAACTGATGGAACGGCAGCACTTCGAGCTGGCAGCGGCAGATCTTGGCAATCTGTTTCATGATTCCATCGACCTCTGTTTTCAGAAGGTAAAGGAAGAGGGGCGTGACTGGCGTACGATCACGGATGAGGAGCGTACGGAACTGGTAAGCCGCTGTGTAAACCAGATCACATCGGATTACGGCAATACGATTCTGAACAGTTCCTCCCGCAATGCCTATCTGGCGAAGCGTGTGGAGACGATCACACAGAGGACGGTCTGGGCGCTGCAGCAGCAGATCCGGCGGGGGGATTTCGTGCCGGTTGGCTTCGAAGTCGCTTTTTCAGCGGCTGACAATCTGCAGGCGCTGAAAATATCGCTGTCGAAGGATGAAGAGCTTCACCTGCGCGGGCGTATCGACCGCATGGATGTGTGCAGGGACGGACAGCAGGTTTATGTGAAAATTATCGACTACAAGTCCGGAAGTACTTCCTTTGATCTTGTGGCACTGTACTACGGTCTTCAGCTGCAGCTTGTGGTCTATATGGATGCGGTGATGGAGATGACGAAGCGGCAGTATCCGCGTCAGGATGTGGTTCCGGCAGGTATCTTTTATTATAATATCGCGGATCCGATGGTGCAGAAGGAAGATGTAGCGGATCCGGAGGCCATCGATGCGGAGATTCTTCGCAAACTGAAGATGAACGGACTGATCAACAGCGAGCTGGAGGCAATCCGTCATCTGGATCACACGATCGAAAAGGAATCGGATATCATTCCTGTGGTGCTGAAAAACGGGGAAGTGCAGGAGGCAAAGTCGTCGGTGGCGAACCGGGAGCGTTTTGAGAGCCTGCGTGTCTATGTGCGGGAAAAACTGCGCAGTCAGGGACGGGAAATTCTGGATGGAGAGATCGGTGTGGAGCCGTATAAGAGCGGGCAGCGGACGGCCTGTGACTATTGTCCCTACCATGCGGTATGCGGATTTGACAAGAAGACTTCCGGCTACGAATACCGAAAGCTGAAAAACCGCAGGACAGAAGAAATCTGGGAGGAATTATGTCAGAAAAATCAGTAAACTGGACAAAAGAACAGACGCAGGTGATGGAGAGCCGGGGGACGAATCTGCTGGTCAGCGCGGCGGCCGGAAGCGGAAAAACAGCCGTGCTGGTGGAGCGGATCATCCGGATGGTGACGGAGGGAGAGCACCCGCTGGATATTGACCGGCTTCTGGTCATGACCTTTACCAATGCGGCTGCGGCAGAGATGCGGGAACGGATCAGCGCTGCCATTGAACAGAAGCTGCAGGAGAATCCGTCGGATGAGCATCTGCAGATTCAGGCGGCTCTGGTTCATCACGCGCAGATCACGACCATCGACAGCTTCTGTCTGAATCTGATCCGCAATCATTTTAATCTTCTGGATCTGGATCCTTCCTTTCGGATCGGTGATGAAGGAGAACTGACGCTTCTGAAGGGTGATGTTATGCAGGAACTTCTGGAGGATTATTATGCGTCGGGAAGACCGGAATACGAACGCTTTGTTGAGACATTTTCTCAGGGGAAAAGTGATGCCGGGATTGAGGATTATATCATGCAGGTATATACCTTTTCCCAGAGCAATCCGTCTCCGGAGGAATGGATCAGGGACTGTCGTGCGGAGCTGGACGAAGGGTGCCCGGAAGAAAAACCGGAGACGGTTTTCTGGATGGAATTTCTGCTTCAGGATGTCAGACGGCAGGCGGACGAACTGAAGCTGCAGATGACCGATGCGCTGGAACTCTGTGCCGAAGATGAATACCTTTTGTCCTATGTACCGATGTTTCAGCAGGATATCCGGACACTTTCCGAGATCGGTTCCGCGAACGATTACCGGTCGCTGAGCAGCCGCCTGAACGGTGTGTCCTGGGCACGGCTGGCGACGGTTCGAAGCAAAGAAGTGGATCCGGATAAAAAGGCTTATGTGACCGGCTGTCGGGAACGGATGAAGAAAGCTGTGACGAAGATGCGGGATCTTTATTGCTTTGAGGAGCCGGAAGAGCTTTGGGAAGATATGAAGCGGGCAGGGGAGTCGGTGCGGATGCTTCTGGAGCTTGCGGAAGCCTTTACCAGCCGGTATCAGGAAAAAAAGTGGGAGCGGAATCTGGTGGATTTCAATGATCTGGAGCATGAGGCGCTGCGGGTTCTGATTCGAACCGAGGACGGCAAAACGGTGTA
>JALFHZ010000235.1 GCA_022776445.1 Lachnospiraceae bacterium | reverse complement strand
CCGAACTCTTCCTCACATGCTTTTACTAACTCGTTCAGCTCTAATACGGATAACTCTTTGATAGCTTCGATAAACTCTGCGGTGGTTAACTTTGCCATTTTCATTTCCTCCATTTTAAAATTTAGATTACATTCATTCGTTGATTCATGTTCCGATGTGACTGTGAACAGCCACCATAACTCGACTTACGCCTCAGCTGCTTCGCCGCCGTTCTTCTCAGCGATCTGATTAAGCACACGAGCGAAGTTTGCAATCGGAGACTGCATGCTTCCCAGCAATCTGCCCAGAAGTACCTCTCTGGACGGGATGGTTGCGATAACCTGCATACCCTTTGCATCATAGTAGGTATCTTCTACGACACCGCCTTTGATTTCCAGATTCGGAGCCTTCTTAGCAAACTCAGCTAAGATTCTTGCCGGAGCAGTAGCATCTTCTTTGGATACAGCGATTGCGGTCGGTCCTTCTAAGTTCGGATCCAGAGCAGCAAATGCGGTACCTTCAGCAGCACGCTTGATCATGGTATTCTTATATACTTTATAAGTAACACCAGCTTCTCTTAACTGTTTACGCAGCTCGGTATCCTGAGCAACGGTCAGACCACGATAGTCAACCACTACTGCAGTAGCAGCGCCGTTCAGCAGTTCGGAGATTTCAGCTACGATCGGCTGTTTTAACTCTACTTTTGCCATGTTTTTCTACCTCCTGTTTTATTTTGTAACTGGAGACTGCAAGGAAAAAACCTCTCCATCGCAAAGACAGAGAGGTTCTACAAATTCATCTTAAAAGAATTGTACGTTCCTCGGCAGGTGTTAATATCTTACGCCTTACGGCACCTGCTGTCTTCGGCAGTCAATACTTGTGTATGATAACATACTATATTCAGAATGTCAATCACTTTTTGCAAAACAGCGAAACCAAAAAACTAGTTCACCAGTTTGGTTACGTTCAGTTTTACGCCCGGGCCCATGGTAGAGGTCAGGGTTGCGCTCTTAATGTATGCACCCTTAAGAGCACTTGGTTTTGCTTTGTTGATTGCATCCATAAGCGTCTGGAAGTTGTCCGCTAACTGTTCTTCTGTGAAAGAAGCTTTACCAACTGGCACGTGGATGATATTGGTTTTGTCAAGTCTGTACTCAATCTTACCAGCTTTGATCTCGTTGATAGCTTTGGTAACATCCATGGTTACGGTACCAGCCTTCGGGTTTGGCATTAAGCCCTTCGGTCCAAGTACACGACCCAGACGACCAACAACGCCCATCATATCCGGGGTAGCTACAACTACATCAAAATCTAACCAGCCTTCGTTCTGGATCTTCGGAATCAGTTCCTCTGCTCCTACGTAATCTGCACCGGCAGCCTGAGCCTCGTCAGCCTTAACGCCCTTTGCAAATACCAGGATTCTTACAACCTTACCGGTACCATGAGGCAGAACTACTGCACCACGGATCTGCTGATCAGCGTGACGTCCGTCACAACCGGTTCTGATATGAGCTTCAATGGTTTCATCAAATTTAGCAACTGCAGTCTTTTTTACTAATGCGATAGCGTCTGCTGCATCATAAAGAGTAGCGCGGTCTACTGCTTTAGCCGCCTCTACATATCTCTTTCCATGTTTCATAATAAAATAACCTCCTAGTGGTATTGTCGGGGATGTCCCTCCCACGTTACGTTTCAAGTTTCATCTCAGTTCGCCAAGGGTAAGCACAAGGCTTATTCCTCAACGGTGATACCCATACTTCTTGCAGTACCTGCAATCATGCTCATAGCTGCTTCCAGGCTTGCTGCGTTCAGGTCAGGCATCTTGGTCTCAGCGATCTTCTGCAGATCAGCTTTAGAGATGGTAGCCACTTTTGTTTTGTTCGGGGTTGCAGAACCGGATTTGATCTTGCAGGCTTTCTTTAACAGAACAGCAGCCGGCGGAGTCTTGGTAACGAAGCTGAAGCTTCTGTCTGCATATACAGTAATAACAACCGGAATGATCAGATCACCCTGATCAGCGGTTCTTGCGTTGAACTCTTTGGTAAACTGTACGATATTAACACCGTGCTGACCCAGAGCAGGACCAACTGGTGGAGCAGGAGTAGCCTTGCCTGCCGGAATCTGTAATTTGATGTAACCAGTTACTTTCTTTGCCATGATAATGACCTCCTATAATGTGGTATTGTCGGGGATGTCCCTCCCACGAGCCGACATACCGTTCATCCATAATCGCCCTGTCCATACTCTGACATCCGGGCATCCGATATGCCGTGACCGGTACCTTGGTCCGGTCTGTCTCATTGTTACATTTTCTTCACTTCCGTGAAGTTCAGTTCAACCGGTGTTTCACGGCCGAACATCTCAACATTGATTGTAAGGGTCTTCTTACTCTCGTTGATGGATTTGATCGCTCCGATGGTATCCTTCCAGGCACCAGCGGTGACCACGATGGTATCGCCGATCTCGAAATCTGCGATCACCTCTCTCTTGCTGAATCCAAGTTCTTCAATCTCCGCCTCGCTCAACGGCACCGGTTTGGATCCCGGTCCCACGAATCCGGTAACGCCCCGGGTGTTGCGTACTACATACCAGGTATCATCATTCATAATCATATGAATCAGTACGTAACCCGGAAACATCTTCTTGTCTGCCAGTTTCTCCACGCCGTTTTTCAGCTCGGATACTTCCAGCATCGGAACGGAAACTTCCAGAATCTGATCCTGCAGATTGCGGTTCTCGATCGTCTTCTCAATGTCAACTTTAACCTTGTTCTCGTAGCCTGAATAGGTATGCACTACATACCATTTTGCCTCTGACATAGTATCACCCTCGCCTTATTTAATGATGAAGCTGAGACCCCACTTGATAATGAAGTCCAGAACTGCAATCATTGCACCCAGTGCAACAGACACTGCCAGAACAGCAGCCGTCTGCTTTGCTACGGTTTCCTGATCAGGCCATACGATTTTCTTGAACTCAGCTTTTAAACCCTTGAAAAAACTCTTCTTCGGAGCCTTCTCAGTGCCTGTAGTCTCTCCCATAACTCACACTCCTTATTTGGTTTCCTTGTGCATAGTATGAGTTTTGCAGAATCTACAATACTTTTTGGTTTCCATGCGGTCCGGATGGGTTTTCTTATCCTTCGTCATGTTGTAGTTACGTTGCTTACATTCTGTACATGCCAGTGTAATTCTTGTGCGCACGACTTCCACCTCCACTTGATTTTTAGTTATTCCAGGTCTAATTTGAGCATAAAAAAAAGACCTGGGCTCTTCCATTCGCCACACTACTATATCACAACAAGTTTACCTCGTCAATCACTTTTTTCAAATACACGCCAAAGAATACCACATCATTTTTATCTGCCGCCGCCAATGCAGATCGCCGCAAAATGTACTTCCTGCACGCCGGCTGCCTTCAGCACTCTGGTACACGCCTCAATCGTGCTTCCGGTGGTGTAAATATCGTCCACCAGAATCACGCTCCCCGGAACCGGAATGCTCCTGTCAACCGTAAACGCTTCCTGCAGATTCCTGAGGCGTTCCTGCGGATTTAAATCTCTCTGCGGTACAGTTTTTCGGCTGCGCAGCAGAAAACGGCTTTCCACCGGAATCCCCCAGTGACGGCTCAGGCGCCTGGCAAGCTCTTCCGCCTGATTAAACCCGCGCTGCCTGCGTCTGGAAGGATGCACCGGAACCGGAATCAGCACCTCTGCATGCCAGTGTTCCACGGTCTTCCGATAGCGGTATGCCATGGCGGAAGCATAAAAATCCAGATATTCCCGTTTATTTTTATATTTTATGGCTGCCATGGATCTGCGCGCAGCTTCATTATAATGAAATACAGCTACTCCGGATTCGAAGGATCTCCGGTGCCGTGAACAGTCCATACAGTACTCCTCCTGTTCACTGAATACCTCTTTTCCGCACTTGCGGCAGGTCGGCTGCCGCACCGGTTTCAGCTTGTGAATACACTCCGGACAAATCAGATCCTCTGCTGCTTCCACAATCTCACCGCATACCGGGCAGCGGCGCGGAAAAAGAAGATTCTCACAAAAGTCGGCGAGTCTGTATCCATATTTCAAAAAATCTGCTATAATCTTTCCCCCTATTCTTCCGTTAATTCACGGATTCTTGTCTTAAGTCCCGTATAACGGCGCTGTTCCACTTCATTATCTACCATAAACTGAAATTTTTCCGGAAGTCCTACCAGGCAGACGCAGCTTCTTGCTCTGGTCACTGCCGTATAGATCAGATTTCTCGTCATCAGCATCCGGGGGCCGGAATGTACCGGAATCACCACAGCCGGATACTCGCTGCCCTGCGACTTATGAATCGTAATGGCATAAGCCAGTTCCAGCTCTTCCAGCTGCCTGAAGGAATACTCTACCATCTTCCCTTCATCAAATTCTACAGTCACCTCTTCCGCAAACTGGTTAATCTCGCGGATTCTTCCGATATCTCCATTGAAAACACCGGTTCCGGATTCCACCGGAATCCCATAGCGGTTACGAACTTCCCACTCGATCTGATAATTATTCTTAATCTGCATCACCTTATCCCCTACACGGTAGATACAGCCGCCCGCTTCCTTCTCCGGCTTGGAAGGGGATTTGGGATTCAGGTATTCCTGTAAAATGGTATTCAGACGCTCCACTCCCAGAGCCCCCTTACGCATCGGTGTCATAATCTGAATGTCAAAGGGATCCGCATGCACATATCCCGGTAGTTTTTCCCTCACCAGTGTGATCATGGCACTGATAATTGCATCCGGATGTTCCCGACGGATAAACAGAAAATCCTGACTTCGTTTGCCAAGCGGGATCTGATCTCCCGCATTAATTTTATGTGCATTGACAATAATATCGCTTTCTGCTGCCTGGCGGAAAATATGCGTGAGCCGCACCACCGTATAGCTCCCGGAATCAATCAGATCGCGCAGGACATTGCCCGGACCGACGCTCGGCAGCTGGTTCACATCACCGACCAGAATCAGCCGGGTACCCGGCATCACAGCCCGAAGCAGCGCATGCATCAGATGAATGTCCACCATGGAAGTCTCATCAATAATGATGGCATCCGCATCCAGCGGATTTTCTTCATTGCGCTCAAAATGCATACCCGATGTGTCACCGTCATCAGACGGCACTCCCGTCAGCTCCAGAAGGCGATGTATGGTGCGTGCTTCGTATCCGGTTGCTTCTGTCATCCGTTTCGCTGCGCGCCCCGTCGGAGCTGCCAAAAGAATCTCCATCTCCTCCTGTTCAAAATAACGGATAATCGTATTAATTGTGGTTGTTTTACCGGTACCGGGTCCTCCGGTGATAATCAGCAGTCCGCTGTTGACCGCCTCAACCACCGCCTGAATCTGAAGCTCGTCCGGTTCGATCTCCTCTTCTTCACAGATCCGTTCCAGCTTTCTGCGAATCTCGGCTTCCGGCTCCGTTCCGCGGATGTTCAGATCATGCAGCATACGGGCGGTATTGAGCTCTGTATAATAATACTGCGCCGCGTAGATGTGGCGCGACGGCTCTGAAGGAGTCTCTCCATTCACCGGTTTCTGATCCTCATTGATCTTCACTACGATTTTCTTCTCCATCTGCAGGTCCATCAGATGTTTCTCCATCACATCTGTATCCACGCCAAGCAGTTCTGACGCGCCGCGCAGCAGCTCCTCCTGCGGCAGATATGTATGACCGTTTGTCACAGACTGAAGCAGTGTATAAAAAATACCGCTGCGGATCCGAAAATCAGAATCCGTAAAAATTCCGACCCGCTGGGCAATCTCATCTGCCATCTTAAACCCGATTCCCTGAATGTCATCCGCCAGCTGATACGGATTCTCCTTTATAATCGTGTAAAGACGCGGACCATACTCGTTGTAAATCTTTAATGACAGATTCATGGAAATGCCATATTCCTGCAGAAACATCATCGCCTGACGCATTTCCTTCTTGGATTCCATCTGTTCCGCGATCGCCCGCGCCATCTTCTCACTGATGCCTTTCACCTCAGCCAGGCGCTCCGGTTCTTCTTCTACAATCCGAAAGGTATCCGCTTTAAACCGACGGACAATCCGCGCCGCCAGAGCCGTACCGACCCCTTTGATAGCACCCGACCCAAGATAACGTTCCATGGAAGCAGTGTCTTCCGGTGCCTTCAGTTCATAGCTTTCTACCTGAATCTGCTCCCCGTAGATCGGATGCTCCACCATCCTTCCGCTGGCTTCAATCATATCCCCTTCATTTATGTAGGGAAAAGTTCCTACCAGCACAAACTCATCGCCGTCCGGATCTGCACTGATACTCAGGATGGAATAGCCATTCTCATCATTTCGAAATTTAATTTTCTCTATATATCCTTTTACTGTTGCCATATCATCTGCCACCTGTCAAACGCACTGGAAAGAAAAGTCCCGCGTCACTTAAGACACGAGACTTTGAAAGCTGATGTTCTTTTAGTATTCGCGTGCTTTGGAATCGCCATGCTCAAACTCGATAAACTTACCGGTACCAATCGCTACTGCGGTAAGCGGATCCTCTGCTACCATCGTTGTAATTCCTGTTTTCTCCTCGATCAGCTGATCCAGACCGTTCAACAGGGAACCGCCGCCCGTCATCACAATGCCGCGGTCGAAAATATCCGCTGCCAGCTCCGGCGGCGTACGCTCCAGGACATTGTGAACTGCGTCCACAATCTGCATCGCCGGATCCTTCAAAGCATCCAGGGTCTCATCCGAGGTAACTACTACGGTCTTCGGAAGACCGGTCACCAGGTTGCGTCCGCGCACTTCCATGGTCAGCACTTCCGGTCTGCGGTATGCCGCACCGATATTGATCTTGATCTCCTCGGCAGTTCTCTCACCAATCAGAAGATTGTGCTTCTTTCTCATGTAGCGAACCAGCGCTTCATCGAAATCATCACCTGCAACCTTGATAGAGGTACTCACAACGGTACCGCCCAGAGAGATCACCGCAATATCAGCCGTACCGCCTCCGATATCTACGATCATATTGCCGCAGGCCTTGGAGATATCTATGCCGGCACCGATCGCCGCCGCAACCGGTTCCTCGATAATCTTCACTTCTCTTGCTCCGGCCTGATAAGTAGCATCCTCTACCGCTTTCTTCTCAACTTCCGTCGCACCGCTCGGAATACAGACAGCCACGCGCGGTTTACGCAGTGTTCTCTTGCCGACCGCTTTATTAATAAAATACTTCAGCATCTTCTCTGTCACCGTATAATCGGAAATCACACCCTGACGAAGAGGTCTGACCGCAATAATATTGCCTGGAGTTCTGCCGATCATCAGCCGGGCCGCCTCACCGATCTCCATGATCTTGTTGCTGTCACGATCAATAGCGACAACGGACGGTTCTTTCAGTACTACGCCCTTACCCTTTATATATACCAGAATGCTCGCAGTACCTAAATCGATACCGATGTCATTGGATACTAACATGTTTACTCCTCCTGTTTGGTCCTTTTCGGATCCCTCTCTTCCAAACGTTCAAATCTCTAATCTCTCTTATTATATACAATCCTCCTATATTTTGAAAGGGTTTTTTTATTTTTTATTATGTTTATATTTTTTTTATCGGCTCGTCACATTTCTGACACAAATGTTTTTTATACTCTAAGTACATTATCCGAAAGGGTAATGAATTTGTTTCAAGTATATACTTGAAATAACAAAGCTTTTTCATACTCATACCTGCCAGGAGTGAAACCTGGCAGGCCCCCCTTAAACCATTTTCTTTTTATTTATACCCTACCATTCCCAAATAGTAAAAGGATGGGTGCCGCATCGCAGCTGTTTTATCAGTAAGGTGCGGCACCCTTTCTTTGCTGTACGAATGTTTATACGACGTAAATGATTTATTTAGAATCTTTATTGTTATTTTAGAAAATGTCCATACTTTACTCATATTTACATGGCATAATCATACATGTAAAGCGAAATAAGCTTTTCATACTCATACCTGCCAGAGAAGTCTGGCAGACCCCCTTTAAAACCATTTTCTTTTATTTGTATACCTACCATTCCCAAAAGTTTACAGGGCGAAGAAGGATTCCCATTCCTTTTCGCCCTGTAAGCACGTTATGGAATCCTTTTCTTCTTTCTGCACCACAATATTCCAACTACAGACAGCACAAATCCCATCACAGGAAGTATCGGTTCCGATTCATCTCCCAGATATGGAAGGAAACGCAGCCACACAGATTCGCCTTTCTGTCCTGATTCTGTTCTGCCCCGAATCGGTTCCGGCTGATAGCTGGCCGATATGGTACCTGTTTTCTTCTGTCCGAACGGAAACGCCGGAATACCCACCGGTACCGGAATTGCCGGTTCCCGCCTGATTTCTTCCCCGGATCCTCCGCCCGGTTTCGACGGAGCTTCTTCCGGAACCGCTTCCGGAGCCGCTTTATTTACCATCAGCACCTGTTCCGGAATTCCTTCCGTTCCTACTTCGAAAGGAATCTTTTCTGCCCGGGTATATCCTTTTGCCGGGCCCGGTTCTTCCAAAAGATAAGTTTCTCCTTCTTCCAGAATTCCGGTAAGAACATACGGGTCATGATCAGAAATCCAGTCCGCCAGCTCTGCACCATTCGGATCCCGGATACACAAATGGTTCCCGGGAAGATAGTTTTCTTCCGTATAATCTGTCTTTACAATCCGGATTTCCGTCTGCCGGTCTGCTGCCGTCAACTGCCGGACGCTTTCCGCCTCACGCAGATCAAATCCCAGTTTACGGCTTTCCAGACGTGTTCCGTCATTGAAGACTGTCTCTTCCAGCAAAATCCAGAGACTTTCCTCCCGATATGGTTCCTCCTGTCCCACCGGTTTGATCTGTATGGTAAACTCCGTCTGATTCTGCTTCGGATACCACACCTGTTTCCGAGAGCCGTCTGCCTGTTCCAGCGTAAGTTTCACACAAATTGCCATTCTGGCAGGAATCCGTGCCACAGCCGCACCATGCTCCTCCCGGAACCAGAGTCTTCTCGTCGTTCTTCCGGTTACGGCCCGTGTGCCGTCGGAATAGAAGGTTTTTTCTGTTATCCTGCAGACTTCTCCTTCTTTCAGGCCTGTTTTTTCCGCAGCTTCCCGCTCTATCACCACCGCATCGCCGTTTCCTGTCCAGGTCATAAGAGCCTTTCCCTCAGAATTCTCCAGTTCATATACGGTTTTCTGCACATAACGGCCGGTAACCGTCAGTTTCTGTGCATCAGACGCAGTATGGATTTCCACAGTACTGATCTGATCGGTCATCCGGGCAATTCCACGGCCGTCCGCAGACACTGTAAACATGATCGGGGACATTTCATGATATCCGGCAGGAACATACCATTCCTTCAGCAGATAACTGCGTCCCGCAACAAGTCCCTCCACCAGGTGATACGACTCTTCCGTATCTGTGATCCACAGAGTCAGCGGATGTTCCAAATCAAAAACCGGCTGTCCCTGTTCATCATGTCCCAGAAGCTCATAAACAGCCAGCCCTGCTCCTGGAACAAACGCATCAGCTCCCGCAGCAGAAAAATCCTGCAATGTCTTTTTACCGATCCGGAGTTTTGTTCTTTGATTTCGCACAGTATATTCTGCCTCTGCACCTGTTTCATCAAACTCCCATTGATATACCACATCGCCCGCAGCATATCCGTCCGGCGGCATGATCTCACACAGCTCATAGCGATACGGAATCACGCGACCGCGCTCATCTGCTTCCCCAACCGGAAGATCGACTGCACGCAGGTTTCCTCCGATATCACTCATCCGCCGGACAAGCACCGGAATCGATCCGTCTTTCCGATAAGCACGCAATTCGAAAACAGCGCCGGCAAGCAGTTTTTCTCCGCTCTCATCAGTTTTTCGAACGAAAAGGCTTCCGGTCACCGGTACATTCTCCACACGAACCGTCTGAATCTCCGTTTCCTGACCATATCGGATTTTCAGTGGCTGCACGCTCTGATAATAAGAAGGACTTCCCAGCTCTGCAAGCCAGTAATCACCACGGTTCAGGCGCCGGATTTCATGTGGTCTCAGATCCCCGATCCGATACCCCTCCGGTATCTGACCGTGAATATAATCCTGCTCAGTATAATATCCGTCACTGCCGCTGATCCAGTCTGTCACCAGATACGCAGGTTCCATGATCAGACTGCCGTCTGCACCGGCCCGATACAGCGCCAGATGCGCGCCCGGAAGCTCACCGGCCGAGATCGACGAGGTTTTGGATACCACCAGCTTTCCCGTCCTGTTTTCCACCGAACATCGCTGAACCTCTGCGGTATCCCGCACCTCAATCAACCGGTTTTCCGCCTTTGCATACCCATCCGGCGCAGATGTCTCCACCAGTACATATCGACCGCCCGCCGGAAGATAATCCAGACGATGCATGCTATCCAGGGTCAGCCAGCTCGCCGCATAGTCGTTGATCTGAGGAAGCTTCTGATATTCAAACTGATACTCAAATACAAAATCAATTCCAGTTCGATTCTGATATTCGTCACGGATCACAATGCGGATATCCGATCCGTCATCGGTATGCATCATCAGCACTGCATAAACCGGATACTGAGTTCCCTCCTCACTTCGCTCCACCTGAATGGTTCTGGCGTAATGATCCCTTCCTCCGGATTTCCAGGAAAGTCCGTTATCTTCCATCGCTCCATAATCACGATACATGGCCTCAAATGCCGGTATGAAATCCCGGTATACCGCACAGTCACTGCTGACCCAGGAATCCAGACGCTGCTCCTCGTGATATACGGGAGAACCATTTTCATAGCATACATTCCCGGTCTCATCCAGAACCGCCGGATATAACGCAAATCCGGCACCGGGCAAAAGTTTCTTCTCTTCTCCCACCTTTTCGTACTTTTCTATTTCCACCCGGGTATGCTCTTCGTACAGGGTAAAGCTCTGCACCTCCGAAGTATTTTCAATCACCACCTCCATCGGTTCTGCCCGTACAAACCCGCCTGGAACCTCCTGTTCTTCCAGAATATAACAGCCCTGTGGCAATCGCTCCCTATAATATGGCAGATCATCCGTTATCCACTGCACATACGGCTCGGTTTCTGTCTTACGCAGATAATATCCCTTTGGGTAATTTTTGATGTCCGCAGTAGATACTTTTTCCGCCCGAAACAGAGCAAGACAAGCCCCCGGCACCATACGGTTTCCGTCTGTGCCATCCAGTTTTCCGAATTCTGCTTTCGTCGTTCTGTCCGTCATTTCATACTTCTGAAGTTCTCCCTGCTCTCTCACCAGAATCCCCATGGGCATTCCTTTCAGATATCCTTCCGGAGAACGGATTTCTTCCATAATATAGGTTCCGGCAGGAATCCGTTTCAGAATATCCGGCTGTCCTTCCGTCCGTTCCTCCCGAAACGGATCATTCGGTGTCCGCTCCGCTGTTACCCAGGTATTTTCCAGAACATAGCTCTCACCCAGACGATGATACAGCGGAGTGCGTACCGGCTGTTCCTGTTCTGATTTGGAGTCATATAAAACAGAGGGCTCCTGAAGTTCCCAGGCAGCCTGATTATAACTTTCCAGATGGTCAGAATCCTGATATCTGACAAAATCATCATTTCGGTCATACAGAGCCGTCCCTTTCTCATAAGGTCTTCCGCTGTTCGGATAACAGACAGTCAACCCGTGTTCATCATAATCCGGATTCATACTGCGGCTGAAGCTGCCGCTGTTTTCATGCAGCAGAACTTCATCATTCAGATTTCTTCCAGAGGCAGACCGATTCAGACTCTTCTCCTTATGACTGCCTTCGGTTCCCTCTGAAGTCCATGAACCTGTAAGATATCCCGATTCCACATGTTCATATTCCGGCCGCTCCGATGCCGGAATCGCATGCCCGGATGGATTTTCCACTTCCAGAATTTCTTTCTCATAATATCCCTCCTGATTCTCTTCTATGGTTGCAATACGTGTGGTCTGAAGCTTGTCCCGAGAAATCACACTTCCAAACTCATCTCTGTGAACGTTAACCGGCCACACCAGAACTCTTCCGTCCTCCGCCAGCACATATGCCATACCGGTATAAGGATCCACCAGCGCATCCCTGTTTCCTTCCCGGTCCAGATGATAAACGCGGGTTCCCTCTCCCAGCCGGAGTATCTTGTTTTTCCGGTCATAACGGATTCTGGTAAAGTCGCCTCCGGTAATCTCCAGATACAGCAGCCCTTTTCGGAATACATACGCCGAATGCTCCGCGTCTGTTTTACCGTAAAGCTGACGGTCTGACTCCATCTGACTGAGCGGTATTTTTCTGTGGTTTCGATCATACCCGCAGATTGTCATCTGGCCATTCACCATACACGTTTCCGTAACAGAAAGGCTGTCCAGAGCAAAATACAGAATATCGGTATCCGGGCGCGTCACCGATTCCGTATACACCGTTTTTTCTCCGGCATATCCCTCCCGCACATACATCCGTGTGACCTGATTGGCTGTGTTCCGCTCTACGGTCAGTCCTTCGTAAGCATAATCCTCCGTATCTCCTGTCGGCTTCAGTTCCAACGCTTCATATAACGTCATCAAAGCATTCGCAACATATGGATTTTCCTGGTCCGATATATCCCGTTCCCTGGTCACATAACCATACCCCGAAAAATCTTTTCCTTCATAAACGATCTCGATCTGTTCCCCTGCTGCTTTTCGGGATTGAAGATATTCCAGCGTCCCATACACCCGGTATGTGACTTTCTGGTCCGATTCCTTCTTTTTTTCCACCTGAAGCTGAATCGGTTCATTTTCCACATAAATACGAGCTTCTGTCCCCGCATCATACAATGCAGCCAGCACACGGCAATCCCTGTTTCCTTCCTTATAATAAGCAATCTTATCAGAATATACTTCCACCGCAATCGGATTGCTCCGCACATAACCTGCCGGAGGTGTCACTTCACAGATCACATAGGCACCCGCATCCAGCTGCTGCAATGTCTCCAGATACCCGACCGTTTGGTAACCATATTCCTGCGCCTGTGTCACGCAGTCCATGACCACCAGATCCTTTTCCTCGCAAACCGGAGTTCCTGCCGCTGCAATACCTGTATAAAGGTTTCCCGGACCTGACTGTGCGGAAAACAGACGCTGCCACAAGCTGACATTTCTCGCCGCCGGGCGAATATCATCTGCTTTGATTGCCGTGAGAAATGCTTCCGTTCCCACAACCATCGTCGGTTCCTCATAGAACAGGACTTCTCCGCTTCCGTCATGCATTTCGTTCCGTTTCGCTTTGTAAATGCGAAAAACCGCACGGTCATGCAGAAGATTCTCATGCGTCCCGGCATCCAGCTTTTCCAGTCGAAATCCCGCCCGATACCGCCGGTTGTGAAACCGCACCAGCGCCTGACAGCTGCTTCCATCCCCGCCGTTATCCGGAAACGACCAGGGCACCAGCATCGGAGCGTACACACCGTCATACGCTGTCTGAATTCCTGTCATGGTTCGCACCCCGTCCAGCGAACTGCCGACCTCTGCGTTTTCCCCATAAGGATAAACTGCAAAATCTCCCGTATCCCCATGTGCTTCTATCATGCGGGATTCTTCCTGATAACGGATTCTGTATTCCCGTTCCATCTGTTCTGACGTCATTTCTGCATCATACCGGTAATGAGCATGCAGAGATTCCGATTCTTCCTCCGGCGCATCCTTTTCTGCATAAACGGCAGGCAGAATCACCTCCCTCGGCTTATCCACCCGGAAATGCTTATTTCGAAAATCTCCGAGCGCATCCACCTGAGGCTGCTGTTCCACAATGACATAGATACCATAAGGCAGATATACAGACGTTCCCAAGCTGCAGTTTTGCTCCCATACGTCGGCAGATAATGTAGCCGCGTCCCGATCGTTTCCGCCTCCTGCATCGGAATCCCATTGAATCGCATAGATTTCATCCAGATCATAAGCATAAAACGGTTTCAGATAATCCCCAGCCTTCTGAATCGCCGCATTCAGAGCTTCCTCATAGATTTCATCCGTATAGGTAACCGGTTCTTTTTTCAGTTTCTTCACTTCATCATCCAGATACCAGTCAATTGCGAACTGGCGTACCGCATCAGAAACCCGGGCGTTTTCCAACGCTGCCCCGGATCGTTTCTGTCGGTTTCCAATCGGATGCCAGGAAGTATAGGTGGGTGCGGCATCGTCCCATTTATCATGATTCGCCGCAGCCATGGCACCAAAAAATTTATCATAAGAGCCGTTTTCCAGCAGCGTATAAAATTCCGCTGCTTCACCGGAATCCCCCGAATCACCTTTTCTGGTATCAATCACCGGAACCAGCCCCGGATAGACTTTATTTTTTTTCCTCTGCTCATCCTCTGACAATTCCTGCCCGTCCCGGTTCATCCAGATCACATTGCCTTCCCTGTCCCGGTACAATCGTTCCAGATTGGATTTCAGGTAAATTTTAAACCGGAAATTCCCCATTGCTGCCGCACCATCCGTTTCCGGATTTTCCACCGTTTTCATCACGCTGACCTTCTGTATGACTGCGCGTTCTTCCACAGAAACCGGCTGCTTTCTGGTACCTGCATCCTCATACGACTGCTCCTGCCCCGGATAGGTCAGAACCACCGGACGAATATAGGTTCCTGTCACATCCATGGAAGGACTTGCCGATACGGAAAGACCGGAGCGGCTGCCAGCAAAAACATCTTCATACCGAATGGAAATCATCAGCTTGCCATCTTCTGCAATCCGTTCCGGTGCAATATGAACCGTATAGGCTTTCTCGGATTCTTTATATGCAAATTCCAACGGAGCATACCGGTAACATTCCTCCTTATGGTACCCGGATCGGTTTTCATAGCGAAGATACTCTTTCTGATAGATGCTCCCGTCTTCCCTGCGAAGAAAGTCTCCCGGACCATAAATCCAATAGGAGCGAAACTCCTGCGCACTGACAAACTGCAGCTCTGAAAGCGGTTCATACGGTTCCGCTTCGGTACGTTCCGGTTTCTCATTCACAATCCGAATCCATCGATACAGCCGGTTTCCGATCTCATAATCCTCTTCATCCAGTTCCTCCGCCGGATAAGCCCGATACAGATAACCTTCTGCCATGGAATCATCTTCGATATCCCGGTAAACCACATCATACTTTACATAAAACATTCGGTCACCGGCACTGTAAAGAACCGGCTGTACACTTCCTTCTTTCAAAAAAGAATACCGAAGGACTGCATACGGCTGCCCCTCCCGTGTAATCACACGCTCCAGACTCGCCCCATTAAAACAGGGACATGTCTCGGACTGCAGATACTCATAGATTCTGGACGGCCATTCCTCCATCGTACCGCCCAGTTCGATCAGAAGGTAAGGCGCCTCTGCCCCGACCGGGATCAGACCAATATCCAGAAACGCCTCATTACAGCGTGCGACAAACCCCGCTTCATCAAGCGCTTTCACACCGGTCAGTTCCGGTACATATTTCTGATCAAACATCGGAATATATCCATGCTCACCGGTCAGAATACGTACGGCTCCACTTACCGGACCCGTTTCCACATATTCAGCGGTCACCTCCTCACCATTTGGCAGAAGAATCGAATCCCCCGGGCTTGCTTCCACACTGTTTCCATTGATGATCACCCGGGTTCCGGATTCTGCCTCCACTGCTTCATAAAATACCGATGGCTCCTGCCACTGAGCAAAAACCTCTCTGTTTTCCACACCAGTCGTATAAAAGGATGGTCCCATAGCGGGATCCAGTCCCTTCAGAACAATATCATAACCATGAACCGCGTTCCTGCCCGCAAAGGTAAGCTGCGTAGTAAGGTACGCCTTTCCATTCTCTTCCTCCCGCAGCATCTGCTCCTCAACCGACTCCAGCCATACTTCTCCTTTGGCGCTGACATCCCCATGGTTCTCCCAGGCGGACCGGTTTGTCACTTCGACGTTCACGCCATACACGGACAGCTCATATCCCTCTGATCGGGTCAGTTCCTGCACATAATAAGATCCCAGAATCAAAGGCCGTCCGATCCAGCAGTTCCCATATTTCTCTTCCAGATTTCGGATCGGATAACTCCAGCGCTGACCATCCCGCACAGCTTCATTGCTGGTATGCTGTTCAAAGTCCGCCGTATACCGATTCACCGGACCGGAAAATCCTGTAGATACGATTCTGCCCTGTGCATAATCATACACACTGCCGGGTGGTTCTGTGTAAACCAGAAACGATGCATCCCCATTCCGGTCTGTTGCGGCAACAGCTGTCAAATCTCCTTTCTGATATACAATCCCCGTTTTTCCGTCCGGATGCCGGATATCCTCCGCTGCAAACAAGCCATACACAGCTCCTTCCAGCGTCGTATCTCCCTGAGTGTCCCCATAGGAATCATAAACTTCGCTCTCTCCCTGTTTCAAAGTCAGATCCCGTTTATTGATATGAACTTCTCCTTCCGTGCGATGATCAAAAACTGCAAACGTCCATGCCGCACCCTTTCCGCCATATTCTGCATCAGCTTTTGGCACTTCGGAGACAGGTGAAGCACTCCAGCTGATTCCATCGCGAAGTACACTGGCACTTTTTCCGGACTGCTTTGCCATTTTCCTTCTGTCTTCCACAGTCAAAATCTGTCCCGGAAGACTCCGCCGCACCGCATCGGAAGATGTCGCAGCAGAATAAACCGCGTCGGAAGACGTCGCGGCAGACGCCGCATCGGAGGATGTCGCGCTGCAGAACATCTCATCAGAAAGGAATTCATCTTCATCCGGTATATCCTCGTCGATTTCGATCTGCGGTCCCCTCGGCACAGGTTCCTCATCGATTTCGGTTACCTGCCCATAATACTGACTGGCATGTATCGTAACCGTCTCCACCGGCACGGTATCGCGATGGATTCCATCATAGATATTTTCATTCGGTTCATGCACCTGCTCCTGATTATGCAGGACATACCCATCCCGTGCCGTCAGTTCCCGCGCTGAATAATCATATGTCAATGATACAAATTCCCGGTAGTGACGGTCCCGGTCTGCACGAAGCTGATCTGCCGCTCCATCCAGATCATGAAAAAATCCGCCCGCTGCAGCCAGAGCTTCACAGACAGCAATCTCCCGCTCATACTCCTCCTCTTCTTCTTCATCATCCGGATCCGGTTCCGGATGACCACCACAGTATCCTTTTGTATATGCATAATATTTCACATCGTGATGCGCCCTTCTGCTGCCCATATGGAGTGGTCCGGCTCCTGCACTTTCCATTTCTGTCAGCCAGCCTTCTGCATCGGTGATCTCCTGATCCCTCCGGCATGGCTCATCTCCATGTTCCTCATAAGGAGCATCCCATCCTTCCCACCGCAGAAACTGACTTCCTTTTTCATTTTCCCAGTTGTCATCTTCCAGAATACTTCCATCCAGCTGACTGCTGTCAAACGCCTCCAGAATATCAAACCGTGCGCCTTCCAGCGGCTGTCCCGTCTCCGCATCCAGCTTACGCAAAGCCACTTCGTAATCTGCCTGCCACCGTTCCGTATGGCGATACCGTCTGACGCTGCCGCCCCCTGAAGTCCCGGGGGCAAACGACGGAACCTGATCTCCTGGGGCACCGATCACAATCCGGATTCCGTCGTTCAGACTGGACACCAGATTCGCCTGTGCATAGGTCAGGCTCCAGATTCCGCGGACCTGCACCGGCTGATGCAGTTCCCGTACACTCTGCGCACCAATTGAGGCATCTATGATTCCGTTGGCTCTGGAAGGATCCATTTCCGCCAGATAGCCGCAGGAAGGAATCTCGCCGGATGGCGACCAGAAATCCACAGCATCCTCGCTCAGCCGATATTGCCAGTCTCCCTGCGTCCGAATTGCGGATGCTGCAAGAATCGGCCGTATTTCCGGAACCATCGGAAATCTGGCATGAAACATCCCGTCAGATTCTCTGGACACAGACGGCTGAAACAGAAATCCTTCCTCTCCGGACTGCGTACACGCTGCAGTCAGTTTTGCCGTATTCCATACCCGGTCAAACAAATCCTTTGCATTGGCTTTCATATCCTCATAAACCCGGCTGCTGCCATTTCCATTGGGATGAAAACGGGATGCCCAATCCATCACAATCGGTTCATACATCCCCCAGTCCGTCTCATAACAGCCGGTAAACTGCAGATCTTCTGTCAGCGTACAGATCCCCTGACAGAGATAATAATCCGCCGTTCCGACAATAGAATCCGAATTGACGCCTCCCTGATCCGCACGATAACCGGCTCCATATGCCAGCATCAGGAAATTAAAACGAAGCCTGTAGGCGTCTCCCCCGGACTGCGCCTCCATATATTCCGGAAGGTTCTGAAGCGTCCACGGTTCTCCCGCATACCAGGCAGATGAACATATCATAGAGGAAACCGGATCATTCGCCGCTTCATCACTGTGAGAGATACAATAGACGTTCCGATATTCCCAGTCCTTCCACCTGCCGCCCGCACTTCGCCCGGTCTGCTGCTTCACCGAAGCGATCACCTTTGGCTTCGGATACGTAGAAGTATAATGATTCTGCAGATCGGTTCGTTCCAGTCCGACTTCGGCCGCCAGAGCATCCCACTGCTCCACAAGTTTCTCCTGATATTCCAGATCACCAAAAACGACCGCTCCCTGCACAGGCAGTATCGGCAGATGCAAAAAACCGGTCAGCAGCATGAGAATCCCGGCAATCACTCCCGCCACCACCCGTCTCATTTTATTCAACCGCATGGCCTCCTTCCTGAGCCGTCCGTGTCCGGGGCACTCCATCTGCGATCCATACACCGTTGTCATCTACAGCGAACCCATCCGGAGTCACTATATTTCTGTACAGGGAACCTCGTTTCCCGTCCGAAACCTCCTGAAAGTAATAACAGTACCCGTCAATCCAGTTCCAGCCGGTTATCATTTTTCCCTGTGTTCCATCCGAAACCGGGTTCAGATAATACTGCAGGCCGTCAGAATCCGTAAACCAGCCGGTCACCATATGCCCTGTCTCATCGAACCGGAACCAGTCAAACGGCTGCTGTCCCGGTCCTGCATCCGCATAGGGATTCCATATAGCAGCCCATTCCCCGGAAAACCCGCGTTCCCCATCCGTAAAAGACCAGGTTCCATTCTCATTCTGTATCCAGGTTCCCTTTACCACATAGTCCGGAACGCCGGCAGAACCTGATCCGTAGCCAATGCCGCGGCTGCTTCCGGCACTGCTTCCACCGCCTCCGCTGCTTCCACCGCCTCCGCCGCTGCTTCCGCCCCCGGTATACCGTGTTGTCGTCTCATCCACAGTCACAAATCGAATTGTCACATCACAGGCAGCTGAAACATGTCCATGCGTCTGGTCCTCACTGACTGCCGTCACCGTTTCCCTGTAAATGCCGCTTCCATCCTGTCTGGCTGACGGATCCTTCCGGATTTTCTCCCTGTCTGCCTGAATGATATTCTGAATCCAGGCCGGATGCCCGGTTCCCTCTGCGTCGTAATTGACGGTAACCAGACAGTCCTGCGTATAACTGCCGGACGGCTTCAGGACGATAATCTTTCCGCTTTCCCGATCCGCCCAGGAAACATTCTTGTAAAACGGCTGATCCGGTGTCAGTGTTGCCGTAAGCATCACCGGTTCTGTTACCTGATAGTGCTCTGCCGGATTCTGGCGTGAACCTGTCAGTCTGCGGGTAATGGTATAGTTCAGATTTGTCTTATTCAAACGCAGTCGCTCCACCCGAACGGTCGTATGGTCTACAATCTGAAAGGTTACATTGACACGGCAATTTCCATAAACCGCCTGATGATCAGCCGAAGTATCCGGATTTGCAGAAGCTGTAACGACGGCTGACCGGGTATAAATGGTATCGTTAATTTTGCTGCGATACCCCTGATCCGCCTGCATCTGGACTGCCTGTTCCAAAATCATCCGGACAAACGAGGAATTGATGTTCGGCATGATCTGTGCATCGTTTCTGGTATAGCCGATTTCCGAACAGCTGACGATCAGATCCTCGTCATCCAGCGACCATTTGACCGACTGATCTGCGGTGGTTCCATTTCCGTTGCAGACCGCATGAATCTTCACCGGCTGCACCTCCACCTGATGATCCGGCTCTCCTTCAATATAGCGGGCTATCAGTATTCCCTCCGCATTTTTTACCTCTGTCACGATATTCGGAGATCTGCGGTCTCCGGTCCGGGTATGAATCATGGATATCGTCGTCTCGGCAGGCGTCACGGCAATCTTTGTTGTCACCCTGACATATTCCGCATTCAATTCCGTATCACATTCTGGCATGACAAAGGAATAGGAACCGCCTTTCACATACTGCATCGGTACAAATTCCCCCTGTTCATTCAGATAAACCGGCGGAACGGTCCCTCCGGCCTGTGTCTCATCCACTGCCATCTGATAACGCTCCGTGTCAGTATTGCGCGGTGCCGTCAGAACAGCAACCGCCATCCCCGGCGCTACTGCCGCGGGATGGTCTTTGTCGATCGTCCGATAATAGGAATTCGCAGTCGGGATCGCGCTGAAAACCGCGACATCTGCATCCAGGGTGCCATTATCATTCCGGGCGTCAATTCTCGGAACCGAAACGAGATACCCGCGCACCGGTTCTCCCATATAGCCCGGTGCAAAATGATCCAGACGAAAAGCAAGTCCCCGGTCATACCCCTGTGCTGTAAATTCACGGTTCAGCTTCTGCGTCACAATATACCGTACTGCGTCCTCCAGCTCCTCATACAGATACCGGTCCCCGCAGGAGCTCTCCGTCCCGCCAGCGGTGATCACATATTTCCGCTCGTTATCAGTCCAGTAGCCGATATGCGCAGATCGAGGAAACGTATTATCTCCGTCGATCGTGCTGCCAAACACGCGCTTCGCTTTTGCGGCGGAGTTAGTATACAGATAAGCAACATTACTGGTTCGTTCCGTTCCATATGTAAAATGATCCCGGCTCTCTCTGGTTCCCACAAAGGTTCCCTCTCTGGATGCAGATCCCTGATTCGTTCTGGAAATATCTCCCGCCATTCTCGCCAGCACCAGATTGCCGCTCTCGTATTTTCCCACAATTCCGCCGACTGCCAGGCTTCCATTACCTCCAATCGTTCCGTTTACATAGACATTGTAAATCTGGGCCAGGCGCATCCGGCCCGCAATACCGCCCACATATCCCTTTCCATAAATGCGGTTATAATCCCCGTCCTGTGTGACGGCTGTACTGTCTACCAGGTATGCATTCTGCAGGTTTCCTGCAATTCCTCCGACATAACCTTCCGTTCCGGAGGAATAAACCACAATTCCATCTGCCCGGCAGTTTTCCAGTACCGCCGGTTCTGTTCCGCCTGTCACCTCACCGGCAATTCCTCCGGCATCTTCCCCGGAACGAACCATACCGGATACCGTAACATCTGAAATCACTGCATTCCCCCGAATCGTGCCTGCCAGCACCGCAACATTTTCCGTTCCGATGACCTCTTCTGCCTCAATCGTCAGATGCTTCACAGAGCCTCCGTCGATCACGCCAAACAGACCGATGTTTCTCAGCTCTCTGGACGGATTTACGATCTTTAAACCGGAAATGGTATTGCCACCTCCATCAAAATGACCCTTAAAAGCACACACGCAGTCTCCGGAAAGCTCTGCATCATCCCGGTACCATCCGATCGGATTCCAGTTGCCCAGATTCACATTCAGATCTCCCAGATCCACATCCTGTGTCAGGACAAAATACGTCTCCTCAAAATGTTCGCCGGAGGCCACCGCTTCCGACAGGCCCATCAGTCTCCCAAGACTCGTAATCTGATACGGTTCTTCTTTCGTCCCCTCTCCGGGAAAATCGGCAATGCCATTCCATCCCTCCCAAAGATCCCCTGTCCGGCTGCTGCCTGAGCGAGCATAGCGCAGCGATACCGCATCCGATAATGTCGCATCGGATGCCGATGCATCGGGTATCTCTGAAATATTATTCAGCCCAGCCCATGCCGATATCCCACAAAAGGGCACAGCCGGAACCATTTGCCAAATCACCATCAGGATCACCGTCACCCATGCAATTGCATGTTTCCTGCTTTGTTTCACGAATCATTCCCCCTATTCCATCACAAACTTCTGCTTCATCGCAAACGCAGGTCTCACACCGGTTGTTCCTGTCATAGAACATTCCTCATCTCTGTCTCCGTCCTGCTCCGCTTCCGGAGCAATTGGTTCCGGATGGAGACTGCCATTGACCAGATCTACAATATAGACCATTGCCTGATGCTCACCTGCTTCGCCATCTGCCGGATTTCTCAGCCAGTATCCTTTACAGAACTGGTCAATCTGCGATTCCGGATTTTCTTCCTCCGACCCTTCAAATCTCCACAACCACTCTTTATAGTCAAGCGCTTCTTCCACAGAAAGAACAAACAGGCGATCTGTCATTCTCTGGTTTCCCAGATACTCTGCCTGCAGTTCTTTCTCATTCAGCGCTTCATACAGATACTCCTGTGTACTGCCGGAGTAGGCATAGGAAACCCCTGTCTGAACCGGCTGTGCATCGAAAAAATTCCCTTCTGCTTCCTTCAGCCAGCTCCGGATATCCGAGTATTTATAATCATTGGAATCTCCAAAATGTACAATTGGCCCCGGATAAAACTGATATTCATACATGCCGGTTTCATTCGTCATCATCTCATATCCGGATCCAAAATCTGCCGGGATCACACGATCACACAAAAACAGCGCCAGCCCATCCGTTATCTGCAGACCATCCGAATAATTCTGATCAATACAGCGAAACCGATAAGCCTCTCCGTCAATCTCCCGCTCCAGAACATCTCCTTTCTCCCAGTAGCCGAGTCTGTCCGAAGCTTCTTCCTTTTCCTGTTCTACGAAAATCTTGTCCGACTTACGGACTAAGATAAACTTTGATATGGTATAGACCTCTTCTCCGATAGAAACAGAGCCGAGATTCTGATGAGAATAAGAAATCTCATCTGGATATGTTACACTTAAAACTACGCCGTCCGGAACCATATTCCGACCGATCAGGTATACCTCCTGTTCGATCGGTTCCGCAGTTTCTCCTTCCGGGACTTTTCCGGCAATCCGGCCCGCAATAGTCACCAACCGGACATCCTGTCCGCTTCTGTCAGACACCAGAAACCGGCTATCCGGAATGGCTTCCGGGCGTTCCCCGGTGATCGCTGCTTCTGCGGCTCTGGCTTTCTCATACCATTGCTCCAACACAGCCGTTCCGGCGCTTTCATGATCCCATTCTGAACTGCCACTGCCTGAACTGATGCCACCTGAACTGCTTTCACCTGAACTGCTGCCAAAAGAGCCACGACCGGCAGAACCACCGCCAGAAGAACCGCCTCCAGAAGAACCGCCTCCAGAAGAACCGTCTCCAGATGCCGCCACCTTCACTGATGCACCGGTCATTCCCTCCGCAGACACGGGTTTTCCATCCCAGGAACCATTTGCCAGAACCCGGTAGCCATCGGGTGTCACGCAGTCTGCCAGCATCGCACCGTCAGTCCCCAGATAATACCAGTTACCATCCCGATCCAAAAACCACTGTCCCGCCAGCATCCGTCCGTCCCCGTTCAGGTAATACCATTCACTCATACAATCCCGAAACCATTGTCCCGCCAGCATCCGCCCGTCTTCCCGCAGATAATACCAGCCGCCGTCTTCATCCCGAAACCAGCCGGTATCCGTGCTTCCATCTTTCGCCACATGCAGCCAATTTCCCGCATCATCACGCTCCCAGCCGGCATATACAGTCGAAGATGAAACCGCTGCACACACGGCTGCCAGCAGTGCCACTTCTGCCCCTTTTCTTCTGTGCTTCGTTCCTCGTATCGCACACATACATCCACCTCCTGAATTGTATCGTCATGTTCCCGGATCTTCCGATTGATCAATCGAGAGAATACCCAGATAAAAAAGAAAACTTTGAAAAAAAGAATTGTGAGTTCATATTATCACACTGCAGTCCAGAATGCAATATCAAAAATTACAAAATGTAAATATTTTTTCCGTTCTAATTTCTTTTGCTACCGCATATTCTGCTTATAAGTATTGCTTTGGAAGTATTCCTCATGGTTCTGCCACTCAGTCACCTGTCCCCCGGCGATCAGGGACGCATCGTATGGATTGCCAGTGAACTCCACAGGAGAGAACGGCTCTGTGACCTCGGATTTCTTCCGGGAGAAACACTTACCTGTGTTCTGCAGGATGCTCACCAGCATCTCAAAGCCTATCGCGTAGGAGGCTCTCTCATTGCGCTGCGTCAGGAAACCGCCAATGAGATTTTCGCTGAAATTCTCCGCCCACCATCCCATACGTCTCCATAAAATCGAGTAGGAGGCGGTGACTAACCGCCGTCCTCTCACAGCACTTATCCCGACTTTCTATTTATTCCGATAAACCATCTGAAATGCCGTATTTTAAAAGATACTAAAGTAAAAAGTCGGGATAATAATTACTTTAAGCCATAAAGCTTTTTCAGGAGG
>JALFHZ010000207.1 GCA_022776445.1 Lachnospiraceae bacterium | reverse complement strand
AGCCATGGCTGGAATAAATCTCTGCAAACGGCGAGAATTCCTCATCATGTGTCGCCCAGTTTTTTCCTCTGCTTCCCAGCTGATAAGCAACATGATGCGGAATTGCGATTGCCTCCGTATCCCGATAATCTTCTTTCAGTTCCTGATAACGCATCGGATGTTTCATATACTGCTGATTGTCCAGGAAAAACACATTGTGGTCACCGTCCAGGCCGGCCCCCTGCCACTCATACCCCATGAACATGGGATAACCTTCTGCATCTACCTGTTCCGTTTTTTTTCGAAGGATCTCCCAGTCAGCTTCAATTGCATTTCGATCGCACAGGTCCTCCAGACCGGCTCCCGTCTCTGATTTGATCATCTGAAACGGATAATACGCAATCGGCCAGAAATCCAGCGTTGCCCTTGCATGCTCTATCCATTTATCCAGTTCCTCCATCTGATTATGATGGATATTGCTATGTAAATCTGTCCATAATTTTTTCATCATTTATTCTCCTATTCTTCCTGATCATTTTTCATAAACTGACTGGTGGCTTTTCGCTGCTTTGCTTCACCCTTCTTCAGAAGTATAATCAAAACAAAGGTAAGAATAATAAATGCTAGGCAGATTGGGCGCTTTACAAAGATGGACCAGGAACCACCGGACATGACCAGCGAGTTACGCAGATTCGATTCCGCCGTTGGTCCGAGAACCATGCCAAGCACGATCGGTACTGCCGGGAAGTCAACTTTCTGCATGAAGTATGCAATCACACCAAATGCAAGCATTACATATACATCCATTTCCGAGCTTCCGATTGCAAACGCACCTGCACAGCAGATTACAACCAGAATTGCCGTCAGAAGATCCTGTGGAATGTGTGTAATCTTAACAAACAATCCCAGCAGATATTTCCCCTGCAGGAACATAATGATCTGTGAAATCACACAGCCGATCAATACTGCATATACAATTGGTCCGGAATTGGTAAACATTTTCGGTCCTACCACCAGACCATGCATGGTAAACGCACCCAACAAAGTAGCTGCCACCACATCTCCCGGAATTCCAAGAGTAAGCAGAGGGATCAAAGTAGCTGCCGTTGCACCGTTATTGGCTGACTCCGGCGCTGCGATACCCTTTACCTCACCTTCTCCAAATTTCTCTCCCGGCTTTGCACAACGTTTTGCTTCGTTGTAGGCAATGAAAGAAGCAATTGCTCCGCCTGTTCCCGGAATCGCACCGATAAAGGCACCGATTGCGGAAGACTTCAGCATAGTCGGAAAGCTTTTTTTCACATCCTCTTTCGTAATATGATCATTCTTATCCGCTTCTTTTAATTCTGAAGCCGTCACCACTTCTGTCTTGTTAATACGACCTATCATCTGAGCAACCGCATAGACTCCCAGCAATACTGCCAGCATTTTGATGCCATTGTACAGACGCATATTACCAAACGTAAATCTTGCAAGTCCACTGACAGAATCAATGCCCACCGTTGCCAGCAGGATTCCCAACCCGCCGCTGATCAGTCCCTTCACCAGGCTTTTTCCGCTGACTGAAGCGATGACAGACAAACCGAATAATGCCAGAGCAAAATACTCCGGTGAACCAAACTTAATAGCCACCTTACTGATCTGCGGTGCAAAGAATAACAGACAAAGCGCACTGAACAGTCCACCAAATGTAGATGCAACCAATGCTACATCCAATGCGCGTCTCGGCTGTCCTTTCTGGCATAAAGGATATCCATCAATCAGAGTTGCTGCAGCCGCATTGGTTCCCGGCGTATTAATCAAAATCGAACTGATGGAACCGCCAAAATTTGAACCAAAGAAAATGGCTGTCAGCATCAAAAGTGCAGGAACCGTATCCATCTGGAAGGTAAACGGCAGAAGAACCGTGATGGCCAGATTACCGTTCATCCCTGGAATCGCACCGAACAAAATACCAATAAAAATACCGATATTGACAAAAATAAAATTCTGCACCGTTAAAAGATTCACCAGTGCCGCTGAAATCGTCTGACTCATAGAAACCTCCTAATCATTACGGCATCTGCACATGCAGAACCTTTGAGAACAACAGGTACAATATTACAACTACCATCAGTACAATCACATAATAGGATTTCTTTCTGGAACCGGTAAATGCCAGAGTTGCCACACCCAGCAGCATGGTAGAAATCAGAAAGCTTCTGCGGAATAATACCGCATAAATCAGAAGGACCAGCATATAACCAAGAGCCTTAGCCTCTTTCGCCGCATCGAGAACCTTAATCTCATCTTTCTTAAACACCAGGCTCTGTACTGCCAGAACTGCTCCGCAGACGATCCAAAGAAGTGCGACTGCGTAAGGCACAGTTTTCGACGTGATTCCATATGTTACTGCATAATCTTCTGCAATCTGTGTCGGAATAATCATCCAACAGATAATCCCCAGAATGATGCTGACAATACCCGCGACCAGATTGGAACGATACTTAATCTTCATAGGATTCCTCCATTATCCGTGCAAAAAGGATGCTGCTAACAGTTGCAGCTTTGCAGCATCCTCGTAGTCTGTTATTATTTTGCATAATACTTATCGTATGCTTCCTGACACATTGCTGCTGCTGCCTCAATGGTCTTTCTAACCTCTTCCCCATCATTCAGGCTCGGAACATAGTTTGCATTTGCAGCCAGTTCCTTGAACTCATCGGTCTCGCTGTAATCCAGCATTGCCTGATGCACAGCTTTCACATCCTGCGGGTTCACATCCTTCTTCGTCATCAGGAAATTGCAGGACTTAAATGAAATATCATATCCCAGAGACGTTGCAGTCGGTACGGTAATTCCATCATATCCGTTATACGGTTCATCGGAAAATACAACAATCGGAACCAGAGAACCTTCTTCTACATATTGGGTTCCCAGAGAAGAGGTTGCCACAGCACAAACCACATTTCCACCTGCTACAGCAAGAAGATCCTTCGCGCTTCCATCTGATGTAACCGCTTCTGCATCAATTCCCGCTTCACCAAACAGCATGGTAGACAGCAGATGTGTCGTTCCTCCCGGTGCATTGGATCCGAAAACAATACGGTTGCTCTTTGCATATTCCTGAAGACCATCCCAATCTTCAATGCCTGAATTTGTCGGTGAAACAAACAGCATAAAATCTTCTTCCACCAATCCGCTCACAAACTGATAGTCATCCAGATTCAGATGCACATCCTTATTGAAAAGCGGAGCCAGCGTAAACATTGCAATACCACCGGCCATCAGTTCCGTAGCATCTGGTTTAGCAGATTCCATATCAGCCGCCGCGATCGTGCCGTTCGCTCCGGTCAGGTTGTTTACAACCACTGATTTTCCATATGTTTTCTGAAGTCCCTGACCAAAAATTCTCACAATGGTGTCCAGGGAACCGCCTGCTGCAAACGGAACGCGAATATTAAAATCTTTAGAAGGCGCAAATGCAGATGCACCTGCATCTCCGGACGGAGCAGCTTCCGTTGCTGCTTCTTTCTCTCCTTCTGCCTTGGGAGCTTCTGTTGCTGCTGCCGTGGTTGCAGCCTCCTTCGGCTGACTGCTGCATGCCGTCATTGAACATGCCATAACTCCTGCCATCACCAGTGCCAATACTCT
>JALFHZ010000203.1 GCA_022776445.1 Lachnospiraceae bacterium | reverse complement strand
TTATGATATGATGATACCAGGGTCAGAAGGTCATGTATGATATGCTTGCATCGTGTATCATAGGGTTCAAAAAACTTTTGACTCCAACTCCTTATGATAGAAAAATGGAGCGATGATTGGGATAAGTATGAAAAATAAAAGAAAATCAATAAAATTCCGGTTGCTGGTTCCTTTGGCTGCGATTCTTCTGATTGAGTCGGTTCTGATGATGGCATTCAATCTGTTTGGGGGAATTTCGAAAACGCTGCGCGACAATGCGGTTGCAATTCTGATTGAGCACACAAAGAACAGCCGCCTGACGCTGGAACAGGAGATTGTGCAGCGCTGGATCTACAGTCTGCGGGACACCTATGACATATCAAATGTGATAGAATCCGTGCTGGAGTCGGAGCACAGGGAGCCGGGAGACATTGCGTCAGATGGACAGCTGAACCGGAAGATTCTGAATGAAGTGTCAATACACCTGATCCGCAGATTGTACCGCAGCAGGGGAAGCGGGATCTACCTGATTCTCAATGGCCCGGATTCTGAGGCAGAGAGTACAGGAGATCTGGCCGGTATTCGGATCTGGGATTCGGACGAGGCTGCTGACCGGCAGATTCTGGATCATCTGATTCTGAAAAATGGGCCGAAGGAGATTGCTGATACGTTTGAGATGATTCTCGACAGGGACTGGAGTCCTGTGTTTGCAGAAGGATCCAAAGATGAGGAGATTTACTATCAGAAACCATTTATCCATGAGAAAACCATGTCGACGGATAAGATCTACGGCTGCCTGGAATATCAGATGGAGGAGGGACCGGACGGAGCGATTACATTCTCTTACAGTATGCCTCTGGTACTTTCCGACGGAACGGTGGTGGCTGTAATCGGCGGGGAGATGACGGAGAAGCAGCTGAGAAAGGCGCTCCTGGAAGATCCGGTGCCTTCGGATCCGGAGATTCTGCGGTTCCTTGCGGTAAAGAAGAACGGAACATCGGATATCTGGCCGGTTATGACCGATATGGAGAATTATCAGTGGTATTTTGAACCGGAGACCAGTCTGAATATGGCTCCGACCGAGTGGGAGGAACTGGGGAAGGTTTGTGACAGGGAAGGGGAGATATGGTACGCGGCGGCTGAACCGCTGCAGATTTTTGGAAGCGGCAACCCTTATATGCAGGAAGAGTGGATTGCGGTGCGGATGATGCGGTCTGACCGGCTGTTCGCAGGTGCGAATCGTGTGCGTGGCCTGTTTGTGACTTCCATGATTCTCAGCCTTTTGATGAACCTGCTCGCTCTGATGTTTGCCGGCAGTGCGATTACGGAACCGATTCAGGAGCTTCTTGAGGAATTGAAGCGGGCGAGGAGGAAGCAGGGATCCAGACTGAAACCGACACAGATCAGTGAACTGGATGAGCTGATTGATGAGATTAACAATTTGAACGGTGAGCTGGAGGAGTCGGCTTTACGTATTTCCCATATTCTGGATGCATCCGATGTCTTGATCGGCGTGTTTGAGTATAATCCGGACTCCGGGCTGGTGTTCTGCAGCCGTTCTCTGCTGAAACTGCTTGATCTGCCGTACCAGGAAGAGTGGTATGTCTATCTGGATAAGGACGATTTTACACGAAGACTCCTGGTCCTTCGCAATCCGAAGGAGGAGACGGAGGGAAAGGTCTATGAATTTGAGTCTCGTGCAGGGCTGCGGTATATCCGCCTGAAGCTGATGGGAGACCAGCAGAAGCATGTGACCGGTGTTCTGGCTGATGTGACCATGGAAGTGAAAGAACGCAGAAAGCTGGAGCGGGAGCGCAATTATGATCTGCTGACCAATCTCTTTAACCGCCGTGGGTTCCGGGAGAAAGTGGAGTGGCTGCTCCGCCATCAGCATTCCTGTGTGATGGCTGTGGTGATGTGGGATCTGGACAACCTGAAATATGTCAACGACACCTATGGGCACGAGACGGGGGACCGGTATATCCGTCTGTTTGCCGATTATCTGCGTACGCTGGAACTGGATGGGGCGATTGTGGAGCGTCATGCCGGTGATGAATTTATGGCAGTGATGTACAACGGCAGTGAGGACCGTCTGAGAGCCCGGCTGCTCGATTTTATGGAACGTCTGAAAGAGGTGCGGCTGAAGGTCCCGGGCGGATATGAGCTTCCGCTGCGTGCTTCTGCGGGTGTGGTCTGGTACCCGAGACAGGCGCAGGAGTTTGATACCCTGGTTCGCTACGCGGATTTTGCCATGTATATGTCCAAGCACAGTTATAAAGGAGCAGTCAGAGAGTTTGTGCCGGAAATCTATCAGATGAATGCATACCAGCTTTCCGGAAAGGAAGAGCTGAGTACATTTCTGGAAACTCATCTGGTGGAATTTGCCTTGCAGCCGATCATTGCCCGGGACGGCAGTGTATATGGATACGAGGCGCTGATGCGTCCGCATCTGAAGACCCTGAAGAACATCCGGGAGCTTCTGACGCTTGCAAAGCTGCAGGCCAAGCTTCCACAGATCGAAGAGCTGACCTGGACGGGGGCGCTTGAGTGGATCAGTGACAGACTTCCGGTACTGGGAGAAGACTGCCGCTTTTTCATTAATTCCATTGCAAGTGCCAGTCTGACGGATGATACGCTCCGGATGCTGGAAAACCGGTATGGGAGCCTTTTGTCCAGAGTGGTTACGGAGATCACGGAGACGGAACAGTGTGATCCGGTCTGCCTCAACCGCAAAGTGGCCGCGATCCGCAAGTGGCACGGGCTGTTGGCTCTGGATGATTACGGTGCCGGATACAGCGGAGAGGGCAATCTGCTGAAAATCCGTCCGGATCTGGTTAAAATGGATCTGGAACTGGTGCATGATATCCACAATGACATCAACCGCCAGACGATTGTAAAAAACCTGATTTCCTACTGTCATCAGCGAGGAATCCTGGTGCTGGCCGAGGGTGTGGAGCGGTTCGAAGAACTGGAGTGCCTGATGAATCTGGGGGTAAATCTGTTCCAGGGCTTCTATTTGGCGCATCCGCAGCTGGAAATTGAACCTCTGAGTCAGGAAATGATCGAAAAAATGCGTAAATTATCGCAAAAATAGGACTGGTAATTGATACGAACCTATGCTATAATGCTAAATTGAAGTGTGGCGCCCTGCCGTGACGACCATACATAGATTAAGGAGGAACCCATAACATGAGTTTACAGGTAGAAAAATTAGAAAAGAACATGGCGAAGCTGACCGTAGAAGTACCGGCAGAGCAGTTCGAAGAAGCTCTGAAAACTTCTTTCAAGAAGAATAAAAACAAATTCAACATTCCTGGCTTCCGTAAAGGCAAAGCTCCGCAGGCAATGGTCGAGAAGATGTATGGACCGGCTGTTCTGTATGAGGATGCCATCGATGTTGTTCTGGATGAGACCTATCAGGACGCAGCAAAGGAGAGTGGACTGGATATCGTTTCCAGACCGGAGATCGGCATTGAGCAGGTAGAGAAGGGCAAGGCTTTCATTTATACCGCTACTGTTGCAGTGAAGCCGGAAGTTACTCTGGGTGAGTACAAGGGCGTAGAAGTTGAGAAGGCAAAACCGGAAGTAACGGATGCTGATGTGGAGGCTGAGCTGAAGAAGGTTCAGGATCAGAATTCCAGAATGATTACCGTAGAGGATCGTCCGGTTGCTGACGGCGATCAGACTGTGATTGATTTCGAAGGTTTCGTGGACGGCGAGGGCTTTGAGGGCGGTAAGGCTGAGGATTATCCGCTGACCATCGGTTCCCATTCCTTCATTGATACGTTTGAAGAGCAGCTGATTGGCAAGAATATTGGTGAGGAGACGGAAGTAAACGTCACCTTCCCGGAGAACTACCATGCAGAAGAGCTTGCAGGCAAACCGGCTGTATTCAAGGTAACCGTCAAGGAGATCAAGGCGAAAGAGCTTCCGGAGCTGAACGATGAGTTCGCAGGGGAGGTTTCCGAGTTTGAGACTCTGGACGAGTACAAGGCTGACATCCGAGCAAAACTTGCAGAGAGCAAGCAGAAACAGGCTACCACGGAGAACGAGAACAACGTTGTGGATAAGGTCGTTGCCAATGCTTCCATGGAGATTCCGGATGCTATGGTTGATGAGCAGGTTCGCAACATGATCAATGACACTGCACGCAGAATGCAGTCTCAGGGCATCACGCTGGAGCAGTATATGCAGTTCACCGGCATGACCATGGAGCAGATGCAGGAGCAGATGCGTCCGCAGGCAGTTAAGAGAATCCAGACCCGTCTGGTTCTGGAGGCTGTGGTTAAGGCTGAGAACATTACCGTTTCTGATGAGGCTGTAGAAGAAGAATTCAAGAAGATGGCTGAGACTTACAAGATGGAAGTTGAGCAGATCAAGAACATCATGGGTGACGCAGGCGTTGCTCAGATGAAGGAAGACCTGGCTGTACAGGAAGCAGTTGATTTCCTGGTAGCAGAGGCAAATCTGGTATAATAGAGTTTCGGACTGCAAAGTGTGGGTTCCCGGGGTTCCCTGGGAATCTGCACTTGTTTCATAGGAAACTGATTGATAGGAGGATTCAAAATGGGATTAGTACCTTATGTCATTGAGTCAACCAGCAGAGGAGAGCGTTCCTACGATATTTTTTCACGATTATTAAAAGAGAGAATTATTTTCCTTGGTGAAGAGGTGACGGATGTATCGGCAAGTCTGATCGTTGCTCAGCTTCTGTTCCTGGAATCCGAAGATCCGGGCAAGGATATTAACTTATATATTAACAGCCCGGGCGGTTCGGTGACTGCGGGCATGGCTATTTACGACACCATGAATTATATCAAGTGTGATGTTTCCACGGTATGTATCGGAATGGCTGCCAGCATGGGTGCGTTCCTGCTCGCTGGCGGTGCAAAGGGTAAGCGTTTCGCGCTGCCGAATGCAGAAGTGATGATTCACCAGCCATCCGGCGGAGCGCAGGGTCAGGCTACGGAGATTCAGATTGTTGCGGAGAAGATTCTTCAGACGAAGAAGAAACTGAATGAGATCCTGGCTGCCAACACCGGGCAGCCTTATGATGTGATCTGCCGCGATACCGAGCGCGATCATTATATGACGGCTGAGGAAGCCAGAGCATACGGCCTGATTGATCAGGTGATTGCAAATCACTAAGACAGCAATGTTACGCCGCGGTCTGAGCAGGCAGCGGCAGGAAAGGATAGAGGTGTACGGATTATGCCGAGCAGAACAGATGACAGAGTCAGATGTTCATTCTGCGGAAAAACACAGGATCAGGTGAGAAAGCTCATTGCCGGATCCAATAATGTGTTTATCTGCGATGAATGTATTGACTTATGTGCAGAAATTCTGGAGGAAGAATTTGAGGGACAGGAAGAGGATGTCCTGGACGCCGGCAGTATCAATCTGCTGAAACCGAAGGAAATCAAAGCGTTCTTGGATGACTATGTCATCGGACAGGATGCGGCGAAAAAAGTGCTTTCCGTCTCTGTATACAATCATTACAAGCGTATTACATCCATGAGAAATTCTGATGTGGATGTTCAGAAGAGCAATATTCTTCTGCTGGGACCTACCGGTTCCGGTAAGACCTACCTTGCACAGACTCTGGCGAAGGTTCTGAATGTGCCGTTTGCGATTGCGGATGCGACTGCGCTGACAGAAGCCGGTTATGTCGGTGAAGATGTGGAGAATATCCTTCTGAAACTGATACAGGCTGCTGATTATGATATCAGCAAGGCAGAATATGGCATTATCTATATTGATGAGATTGATAAGATTACAAAAAAATCCGAGAATGTTTCCATCACCAGAGATGTATCCGGTGAGGGTGTTCAGCAGGCGCTGCTGAAGATTTTGGAAGGAACGGTGGCAAGTGTACCTCCGCAGGGAGGCAGAAAGCACCCGCATCAGGAACTTCTTCAGATTGACACGACGAATATCCTGTTCATTTGCGGAGGAGCTTTTGACGGTCTGGAGAAGATCATCGAACACCGTATGAGCACCGGTTCCATCGGATTTAATGCCGAAGTGGTAGATAAGAACAAGACTGATATTGACGAACTTCTGCGCCAGGTTGAGCCGCAGGATCTTGTGAAATTCGGTCTGATTCCGGAGTTCATCGGACGTGTTCCGGTGACAGTTTCTCTCCAGCTTCTGGATGAGGATGCACTGGTGCAGATTCTGTCCAAGCCGAAGAACGCACTGGTGAAGCAGTATCAGAAGCTGTTTGAACTGGATGATGTGAAGCTGGAGTTTACGGATGATGCACTGCGGGAAGTGGCCAGACTGGCAGTTGCCCGCAAGACAGGTGCTCGCGGTCTGAGATCTATTCTGGAGTCTGTCATGATGGATCTAATGTATGAGATTCCGTCAGACAGCACGGTAGGTATTTGTACGATCACGAAGGATGTCGTTGAGGGAAAAGGAGAGCCGGAGCTGGTATACCGCGATACCGCTGTGCCGCGCAAAACACTCTCCCAGAGACTGAAAAAGGAAAAACCGGATGAGATTGCCTGATTCATTCGGGAGATATATGGGTTCATCAGTCGGAAATGGGGGCGCAAGCTCCCATTTTTGTGTTCATTAATTACAAGGAGAATAAAAGATGGAAGGTACGATAATTACGATGCCGGTCATCGCACTCAGAGGACTGACGGTACTTCCTGGTATGACGGTCAGCTTTGACGTCAGCCGTCCGAAGTCCATTGCAGCGGTAGAGAAGGCTATGGTGACTGATCAGAAGGTCTGTCTCGTTTCTCAGAAAAATCCGGAAGATAAAGATCCGGGCATTGAGGAACTGTACCATATCGGCACAGTGGTACATATCAAGCAGCTTGTGAAAATGCCGGGCGGCATTGTCCGTGTCATGGTAGAAGGTCTGGAGCGGGCAGAGCTGCTTGCAATGGATTCAGAAGATCCGATTCTGATCGGTGAGATTATGGCGACACCAAAGCCGGTACTGGATGTAGATGTCATCACTGCGGAGGCAATGCTGCGTGTGCTGCGTGATCAGTTGGAAGCGTATGGACGTCAGCATCCGAAAGCTGCGAAAGAGATTCTTCCGAATCTGATGGTTCTTTCGGATCTGGAGACTCTGATGCATCAGATTGCCAGTGAACTGCCGTGGGATTATTCAGTGCGGCAGCAGTATCTGGATGCTCTGGACAGTGCCGGACGCTATGAAGTGCTGATACGCAATCTGGTCAACGAGGTTGAGATCGCCAAGATTCGCCGGGAATTCCAGGAAAAGGTGAAGGAAAGTATTGATAAAAACCAGAAGGATTATATTCTGCGTGAGCAGATGAAGATTATCCGTGAAGAACTGGGGGAGGACCCGGTTTCCGATGCGGATGAATATGAGAAGCAGCTGAAGAATCTGAAGGCTGACCGGGAGGTAAAGGAAAAGCTTCAGAAGGAAATCGACCGGTTTAAGGGGATGCCGGGCGGAAGTCAGGAAGCCAACGTGCTGAGAACCTATATTGAGACGCTTCTGGAGCTCCCCTGGAATAAGGTGTCCCGGGATAACAACGATTTAAAACACGCGGAAGAGATCCTGGAAGAGGATCATTATGGACTGGAGAAGGTGAAAGAACGTGTGCTGGAATATCTGGCAGTCCGGACACTTACCAGGAAGGGAACCGGTCCGATTTTGTGTCTGGTGGGGCCTCCCGGAACCGGCAAAACATCCATTGCCCGTTCGGTTGCCCGTGCACTGAATAAAAAGTACGTCCGCATCAGCCTGGGCGGTGTGCGGGATGAGGCGGAGATACGCGGTCACCGCAAAACCTATGTCGGAGCCATGCCGGGACGTCTGGTGGACGGACTTCGCCAGGCAGGCGTATCCAATCCGCTGATGCTGCTGGATGAGATTGACAAAGTCAGCAGTGACTACAAGGGAGATACTTCTTCCGCGCTTCTGGAAGTGCTGGATGGGGAGCAGAATGTGAAATTCCGCGATCATTATGTGGAAGTACCGATTAACCTGTCCAATGTACTGTTTATTGCGACAGCGAACACGACCCAGACGATTCCGGGACCGCTTCTGGACCGTATGGAAGTCATTGAAGTAAACAGCTACACGGAGAATGAAAAGTACCACATTGCGAAAAACTATCTGACAGGGAAGCAGATGGAACGCAGTGGT
>JALFHZ010000192.1 GCA_022776445.1 Lachnospiraceae bacterium | reverse complement strand
CGAGTCAGGTTCTCTGCAATAACAGCCGCTAAACCATCTCCATATGAGCCAGGAAACCCAGCGTGATGATCCGTGGAAGCTATAAATCCAAAATGATTTCCTCTCCTCAACCCCTCATCAACCATATTTCTTGTGTCTCTTGGTCCCATATTATGATAATAAGGGTAATCAGCATCTTCGCTCATAGAACAGCCATGCTTGGAATAAACCTCCACAACTGGTGATATTTTACTATTATATTTATCCCAGTCTATCCCACGATAATCCGGGGTATATCCGATATGATGCGGAACAGCAATTGCCTCCACACCACAATCTCGTACCAGTTCCTCCGGTGATCTGCGATATACCAGTTTCAGTTTATCATCAACAGAAAGAAGGTGATGATCTCCATATTCTCTGGAATGCATTTCATATCCCTGAAATGTTACAAAGTTATCAGAATTAGCCGCTGCTACTGTCTCTCGGATTTCTTCCCAGTGTTCCTTAATTTTTGCAAATCCCACTTCATGAAAATTTACAACAAACTCTGTTTCCGGAGTCTTCTCATACATATCCGGCCACATGGCATGTCCGGTAAATGCAGCAAAATCCAACTGACTTTTTGCTCTTGCGATTGCATTCTCCAGACTTCCGAATCCATAGGTAATACCGCAATGATTATGTAAATCACCAAAATATACTTTCATCTCGTCCCTCCTGCAGCAAACAGTCGCCACTCAAGTTCTCAAATGTACTGAGTAACATCCTGACATGCTCCATAAACAACATCGAATCCCGCTCCTGTCAGAACCCCTTTAGCAACATCATAATGCAATGGTTGGCGACGGCACCTCCTCATGAATGCATCGAAATCGGAATCACTCTCTTTGCTTCCACAGATGCACCAGTATCCGATATGGTTTCCATAACTTCTGTATTCACAGTCAAAAACCTGATCCTGATAAACCTGCATAGGCTGACTGCACCAGATTCCAAGATAACCGTCGTCTTTTTCTCCAAACAGCCAATGCTCATCCTTTTCACAACGTTGGAATTTTACTTCTGGCCAGAACACATGAGTAAAATGAATCGGATGATCATCCGGTATCACATATATGGCTCCCAGAGTCCCTTTTTCCTGACGGATCGCCGGCATTACACCGTTACCATACCAGTATCCGGGGCGCATGGAACTGGAATCACAGGTCCCTCCCGGATGATTCACAAAAACCTGAGTGCTGCTGTCCAGAGCTGCGCTCCACATATGCTGCTGATATCCATATACCCCGGGTTCAAAACAGGTGGTCCCATGAAAACGCTCATTCAGTGACTTCGTATATTCATGCGATTTTCTGTCCACGGGCTCTTTTTCTTCCAGCAAGGTCAAATTCTTCCATCTGCTGAAATTCAAATCCAGCCGCGGAGACTGAACAGATGTCATACAATAAAAAGCATTTTTTTCCAAACGGATCAGCGCATTGCCCGTGGAATATTCTGTGGATATTTCAGCTTCCATTTTCTCTTTTAATTCTTGCGGAATCCGATACTTGCTGGTAGCATAAAACGCCAGCCATCCTTCTCCATACGAGTACGGCACTTTTGGATTTACCAGATTCATCAGCGCCTGTGCACCCTGAAGAAATGGATAAATCACCTGACGATATACACGCCCCATCGGTGCGATCACAGAGCCTTTATAGGTATGCATTGCCAGCATCTCAAGAATCCTATCCAGCACTTTCGATGCCCGTTCCGATATTCCGACTTCTGAATAATCAATGACATTCAAAAGACCTGCAAAGGTCACGCACATATATACAGTACTTAAGAATTCCTCGAATCCATGTGCCTCCACATCATCCAGCCACTGTTCCACACGTTTCTTTCCTGCTTCATACAACTCACGTCCTGTCATATGTGCACGTGTAAAATAATCATCCGGATACAATTCTCCTGCATTCATTGCCGATACATAAAACATGAGCGAATGATTCTCACTCCAGAAACACATTGCATCAGAACCTTCCTGATCCATCCAGTAACGATAATGAAGCATTACTTCCCTGACCCGTGCCTCCATCTCTTCATCTAATGGATAGTTTTTCAGATATCGTATCAGCCCGCACATCAGAAAATCAGAGCAGTCAAACCTTCTCTCAATCTGAGACAGTGTTTCCAGCATCAATTCACGGTCGCGCTCTGTTTCCCTTCCCATCGCCTTACGTGCCAGAATATTGGAGATAGAAAATCCGAATTTCCCTCCGCGACTCAGCGCTTCCACATCTGCCGTTCGTTGGAATATAACCTGTTTATTTTCTTCAAAGCTCAGCCCCTCCAGCTTTTGGGGCACAATATCTGACAGATTTTCCAAGCGACGGCTTAACTTCTGCCCCTGAATCTCACATTCTACAACCAGATACGGTCGGCCATGTTCTATGATTTCTTCTCTTTTTCCTTCTACACTGTGACGATCAATCTTGGTCGCGACTTTTGCATAATCGGGACTCATGGAATCATATCCCAGCATGGTGCCTGTCGGAGCCGGGGTCGGAAACCTGACCATTCCATGTTCTAACACAATTCCATCCAGCCAGTCTGCAACATCCATGATCGGAGCCGTATGTTCTTCATCCGGCAGACTTACCAGGATCTGATCCCGATCATCCAGAAGCTGAATACCAAACAACGTTCTGGTATCCCTGACCCCAAGAGTCTGCAGACGAATGTAGAGTATATTGCTTCCTTTTTTCAAATTTAAAACTACTTCCTGATGCCTGATCGGTTTATAAACCGGTGGTTCCATAGAGCAGACATGCTCCTCATTGCACCACAGATCAATAGAAGCATACGACCATACTACAGCTTTCACATGCCTGTCTGTTTCCGTCTCCAGCAGCGTGCAGGCATCCAGTTTTACTTTCGTCAGTTCAGAATAAAAGGTACTTAAATC
>JALFHZ010000157.1 GCA_022776445.1 Lachnospiraceae bacterium | reverse complement strand
AGCAAGGCGCACCTATGCAGTGACCGGAGATAAGATCCTCTGCGATTTTAAGGTAAATGATGCCTGGATGGGAAGTGAGATAAAAGCGGATCAGAGAAAAATCACGGCTCATGTAGAAACAGAAGGGACTCTGGATAAGATTGTTCTGTATAAAAACGGAAAACCGTATCATGTAGTCAACGGAGAAACCTATCAGGAAACGAATTCTGAAGGCTGTTATAAGCTACGCGTGGAAATGGGATGGGGTAAACAAAATCTGTATCACTGGAATGGAGAGATGTCGGTAGAAGGTGGTCAGATTGAGGATTACAACACCTATTTCCGTGGAAGAAGTGTATTGGCTCCGTCCAAAGATGAAGCTTACGATGAGAATACCATTAATGATATCTGTACGGTATCGAGCTTGGAAAACCCGAATCGGCTTATCTGGTCCTGCGATACGACAGGTAATAAATCTACTCTCCATCCGACAGTTTCTGCTGTTGTTGTGAAGATTAGAGGTGACCTGAGTACAAAAGTTACGGTTGCTCTGAATGGTAAGACTTATACGGCAGCCATTGGAGATCTGCTGGAGTATGGATATACCAACCACATGGAATATTATCATTCTCAGGCGTTTAAAATCTACAAAGCGGTTCCAGAGAGTCGGTATCAGTTCGATCTTGAACTGGAAGACAATTGTCCTGAGAACGAGTGGGATTATTATCATCTGGAAGTAGCGCAGAAGAATCGGCAGATGGCATATGTATCTCCTGTTTTTGTCAGAAAGGATGGATGAAAACAGATGGGATGAATTATTTCGCAGGACTTGATATTGGGGGTACTCATGGACGGCTGAGGTGCTGCGCTGTGGATGGCACAGAACTGGGAACCTTTCAGTCAGACGGATGCAGCATCAATACGGATGATCCGGAAAAAAGCCGCCTGCGCTGCCGGAAACTGGTTTTGCCTGCATTATGGTCCATGGGATTGTCTCCTGATGCGTGTGCGGGTATCTGTGTGGCAGCCAGCGGAGTTGATTCCCCTTCTTTGGAAAAACAAATGCGGGGTTTTTTCGAAGAGATGGGATTTTCTCCACAGGTTTTGCAGGTGATGAATGATTGTGAGATTTTTTTGCATTTGTCAGATGGCGTATCGCTTGCATTGATTTCGGGTACCGGTTCGATCTGTTTTGGTCGGAATGAGCAGGGATATGTTGTACGAACCGGTGGCTGGAATCATATCGTCAGTGATGAAGGAAGCGGATTTGATATGGGATTGAAAGTACTCAAAGCTACGGCAGATGCGATAGATGAGCGGATTCCGTCTTCGCTTCTGACGGAAATGGTAATTCAGGAAAGTGGAATTAGTGATCTGGAGACATGGAATGACTTTATAAATAAACATCTGTTTGAAAAATCTGCGATCGCTAAATTTGCATTGACCGGATATCAGGCAGCATCTTTGGGAGATGAGACAGCGCTTTCGATCCATCGAATCTGTGCAGATGCACTGTATGGTTTGGTGGCGGATACATTGAGAAAACTGGAATTTGCAAAGTATGAAAAGCAAAAACAAGCGGATCTGTGGCTTTGGGGCAGTCTGTTGGTAAAAAATCATATTTTGCGTGAAATGCTGATAGATAAACTGGCAGAGAGTTATCAGGAAGTGCGCGTGGGGATACCGGAGTGCAGCGCATTGGATGTGGCAGTGAGGATTGCGGCAAAACGAGCAGAGAAGGGGTGATTCTCTGCTCGTTTTTTAAGTTTTGGATTCTATTGATGGAAGATAATCATATGATGAATGGAAGCCAGAGACATACCTTGTTGCTGAAATATGGGATGGTTTCAAAGGTGATCGATACATCGCCATAAAAAGCACTTAATCGTTGATAAATGTTGTACAGTCCCACATGGTGATTCTGGTTGGAATCATCGGTTTCCGGATGAAGCGCGGCATTCGCTTTTTCGATATCAATTCCGCATCCATTGTCAATCACTTCGATTAACAGGTGATTGTCTTTTTTAGAAATATGGATGAAAATGGATGGCAGCAGGATATTTCCATAATTTTTTGCGTCAGTACTGAACCCGTGGAGAATGGAATTTTCTACCAGGGGCTGCAGGATGGACTTCAGGATATTGATTTGTTCCAGATCTGATTCGATCTGATATTGAAAATCAATTTTCTTACTGAAACGGTGATTCATGATGTCAATATATGCTTTTACATGAGTCAGTTCTTTGTAAATCGGAATGACTTCTTTTCCATAACTCAAACCAATTCGAAGAAATGCTGCCAGATTTAAAATCATGGAGGAAGCTTCTTCTTTGTGTCCGTTCAGTACTTCCATGTTAATGCATTCCAGTGTGTTGTAAAGAAAATGAGGGTTAATCTGTTCGGTAAGAAGCTGTATTTCCGAACGGAATTTGGCACGTTCACTCTGCTTGATTTTTACAAATTGCTGCTGTATGGTATCGTACATGGAGTTGATAGCCTGATTCAGACGTCCGATCTCGTCCTGGTATTTCATTTGGCAGGGTGTATTATAATTGTCATTTTCGATGTCCTGAATATTGGTAATCAACTGTTGGAATGGACG
>JALFHZ010000147.1 GCA_022776445.1 Lachnospiraceae bacterium | reverse complement strand
ATGGGTTAGTATGTTCCCACATCCAGCTTCCTTCAGATTTCACCTCACGATGGACACCCTTGCTTTCAGCTATATCCTTCCCACTACCGGGCGGATTCAGGACTTGCACCTGTTGGAAACGTGCGCCGCTAGGCGCACATGCAAAAAACTCCGGACTGTATCACACCACAGCCCGGAGTTGCAACTTATGTCTCATCCAGTTCGATTTAATCTTCTTCTGCATCCTCTTCTTCAATGATGCCGGAACCTACCGTTCCGGTCACAGTTGCGACTACCGTAGCAACTACAAACAAAACAAGCAGAATGAGACCGCCTCCCATGATCATCATAAATTCCATATGCACGCCTCCTGTTCTTCTACAAAACATTCACTTCAGTCAAGTATATCACAATCCCCCGGTGAATTCAATTAAGAATTCATTTCCATCCCGGCATTGACAGAATCCTCACAGGAACGCATTGCTTCCAGAGTTTTGTTCAGCAGTTCATCCAGTTCCCAGCCAAGACGTTCCGCACCCTCACGGATCACCTCACGGGAACAGCCCGCCGCAAACCGCTTGTCCTTGAATTTCTTCTTCAGACTGGACAACTCCATATCCTTCGTGCTTTTGGACGGACGCATCTTCGCAGCCGCGCCAATCAATCCGGTCAGCTCATCCGCCGCAAACAAAACCTTTTCCATCAGATGCGTCGGCTCCACATCACAGCAAATACCATATCCATGAGAGCAGACCGCATGAATCATATCCTCACCAACGCCACCTGCACGCAGAAGCTCCGGTGCCTTCACACAATGCTGTTCCGGATACTGCTCAAAATCAATATCATGAAGTAATCCGCAGATTCCCCAGTATTCCTCGTCCTCCGCAAATCCCAGCTCCTTTGCATACCAGCGCATCACACCTTCTACCGTGAGCCCATGAAGAATATGAAACGGCTCCTTATTATGCTCTTTTAAAAGCGCTAATGCAGCTTCTCTCGTAATCTGACTTGTCATGATTTTTCCTCCTTCTGTGTTCCTTCCCCTTGTTCTTTATTCTATACCACTTTTTTTCAAATGTTAAGTTGTATTTTTTCTAAGATTGGTGTATAATAAGTGACATGCAGATATAGTTCATCGGTAGAACATCAGCTTCCCAAGCTGAGGAGGCGGGTTCGATTCCCGTTATCTGCTTTTTTTATTGCATTTACAAGGAAAACAGAGGTTGCCTCACTGAAGAGGATCCCTCTGTTTTTTACGTTTGACACCATATTGACACCACTTGCATATCATCACAGCACGCTTTCCAGCTTCTTCATCTCTTCCTCCTTGGTATTTGGAAGCACATGCGAATACAGATCTGCGGTTATCGCAAGACTGCTGTGACCGAGAATCGACTGCATAACCTTCAACGGAATCCCCTGCTCCAGTCCCCTTGTGGCAAATGTATGGTGGAAATGTGTGCGGTGTAATTGCCTCAAACTCAATACCTGCTTTTGTTTTCCTTTAATGATTACATTATACTATATGTGACACATTATTGACTTTATGGTATACTATCATTGTAAGGTGGAGAAGATAAACGTATTTTTCACCGCTCCAACGTCAAAAATCATAAAAGGTGGTGAACAAATGCCGATTACTGAAGCTGGTGAATCTGTCAACGGATACATCAAGAAAGCAATCGACAGACGGCTTGAATCCGACAATATAACTCAGGAAGGAGCGTGACCCTATGCCATTACCAAAAGAGCACACTTACACCATTGATGATATTTACAACCTGCCAGAAGGGCACCGGGCGGAGCTGATCGACGGACAGATCTACGATATGGCACCGCCAAGCACTGCACATCAGAGAATCCTGTCTTTCCTGCATCTGGAGATTGGAAACTATATCAGAAATAACAATGGAGCATGTGAAGTAATACCGGCACCATTCGCAGTATTTCTGCACAATGAGAATGAATCTGACTTATCAAATTATCTGGAACCGGATATCAGCATTATCTGTGATTCTGACAAGATCGATGACAAAGGTTGCCACGGTGCACCCGACTGGATTATTGAGATCGTATCACCCAGCAGCAGGCGCTTAGACTACTACACGAAGTTGTCCTTATATCGCGCAAATGGAGTCAGAGAGTATTGGATTGTTGACCCCATGAAACGAACCATTCTCCTTTATGATACTGAGCACGACGCTGCCCCGGTCATCTACTCCTTTACTGATATTGTAAAAGTGAACATCTACGATGATCTGGAAATCGATTTTTCCAAGTTGCATATCTGATTTGTTTCCGGCAGCAGGCCTTCGCGGTTCTGCTGCTTTTTATTACACGAATACGAAGTTTTGCTAAGTTGGGTTTGGTTGGGTTTTCTCTTTGTTCGGTTTTTATGTTCATTGTGACCCTTTTTAGGGACTGCCAAAAGTGCCGAATAACGAGCTCAAATTTGATCCGGTTGCAATTTCGTGCCCTAGAAGTGACATAAAATATCACACGATATGTTGTTTTGCAACGCGAAACATAGCCGTCATTATCTCCATCACCGATCTGTCTCCCACCGCATATCCTATACAAAACCCTTTTGAGGATTACACATGCCTTACAATCAAACTACCCCAGGTCTCTCTTTCATTCACCTTCTCACCCGGAATCAGCCCCGTGCCATGGCATGGGTACGCGGCGGGGCAGCTGCTCCTGAGCTCAGCGGTCTCGTCAAATTCTACGACACGCCTTATGGCGGTATCCTGATCGAAGCAGAGATCTTTGGTCTCCCCAACCGTGCTATGCCCGGGTCCACAGACTGGTATGCCATGCATATCCATGAAACCGGAGACTGTTCCAACCAGTTTATGAACACCGGCGAACATTATAATCCGGATATGGTGATGCATCCACAACATGCCGGTGACCTGATGCCTCTTTTTGCCAATCAGGGATATGCCTGGTATGCTTACTATGACAAACGTTTCCAGATTCCGGAAATTCTGAATCGCTCCGTCGTGATTCATCAGTACCGGGATGATTTTTCTACTCAGCCTGCCGGAGCATCCGGTTCCAGAATCGGATGCGGTATCATACGAAATGTCTAAATAAATGCCTTCCTGAAAAAATATCAAGAAAGCGTTAACACTGCCCGCCTTCCCCGTTAAAAAACCCTTTATTCTCTTCCATTATCGGTAATTAATGAATAAAATAAAACCGTTGAAAACAGCCACGCATGGCCACAGGCAGCAGCGTCGGAAGGAGGAGCATCCATGTCCATTGTTATTTTTCTTATCATGATTTTGTACGGAATTATCGGCGGTGTTTCCACACTTGTCCTGACACTCGGGATTCCGGTAATATTGGCCTGGAAAGTTTACCGCAAGGTAAAATTCAACATTCCCTTAACCTGTTAGGAAAACACAAACAGGTATCCCCCTTTTGTGATTTCTTTCCATAACAGACTCTTTCCCAAAAAAGGGACTGCCGGATCTCCGACAGCCCCTTTACTATTTCGATGCATTGTAATCTTTTTCCCGCTGCTGCTTCGAATACAATGCTTTCGCACTGACTCCCGGAAGACGGCCCAGCTTACCGGACACGGCACTGATAATATCAGCAGGCGCATCCAGCACAATACTGATAATATTAACCATTTTCTCACGGTAAGGCAGTCCCATCCTGCCGATAATAAAGGAATTATACTGATGGAGAATCTCATTAACCGCAGCGGCAGATTCCAGATGTTCAATAATAATACCAATCACGGCAATCCGGGTATCTTCTTTGCTCCGATCCGGTTCCATGTTCCCATCACCTCCCGGTATTCTTACAGCGCCTGACGGATCTTCTCTGCGATCTCCTCATATTCAGCATCTGTCAGCAGGGTCTTGCCCGGGTTCATCTCAAACACTCCGCCCCACTCATACTCGCCTTCGTACTTCGGCACCAGATGGAAATGCAGGTGACATCCGGTATCACCATATGCACCGTAGTTCACCTTATTCGGGTTAAATACTTTATGAATGGCTCTGGATACTTTTGCAATATCTGCAAAGAACTGATTCCGCTCTTCATCGGTCAGATCAATCAGCTCACTGACATGCTTGTTGTGCGCCAGAATCACACGCCCCGGATGGCTCTGCTCCTTGAACAGATACAGAAAACCGGAATCCATCTTGCAGATCGGATAACCAAACTTCGCTACCAGCTCACCCTGCATACAATATGCGCAATTAACATCTTTCATGTTCAAAGACCTTCCTTTTTTTAAATTTTATTTCTGCAATATAACGCTGGTTTTATTGTACTCCAGATTTTCTGTATACACAAGCGCTTTCGGCTGTAATCCGCAATTCATCAGCGTGCCGCCTGAAAATGCACAGAAAAAGATGCTGTGCAATCAGCGAAGCTCCTGCACAGCACCTTCATGGCTTTTATGTCAATTCAGATTCCACTTTCCCATTCTTCCCGTCGGAACGCCCGGGTACACGCGGAAGTTCCATCCGCCTGATGAACAGAAAAATAAACAAACTCCACATTCTTTGGAATATCAAAATCTGCAGCACTCACTGCACTTCCATCTTTATTATAAGCACTCACAGATTTTTTGGGACTAATGTGCATCATAATTCGTTTGGCCGGGCTGCATTCCAGATGCACATGTTCCCCGGTAAAAAGAAGCTCGCAGATCATTGGCCCCGTCGAAGCATAAAAATTTCCCTTTTCCAGTGCTTCCACGACAGCCGGGTAGGTAAGTTTCTCCGCAAGGACCATCGTCCATGCTCCAAAGGATTCGCTGAGCGGATCGCCGATCGAAATTTTGTTATGATTATCATCAGCGCCATGGCAATAAAGAAATTTTCCCCGGCGCAAAAACTTATCATACAGAGACAGATTGATTTCATAACCGTTATCAACCATCGCTGCGGAGTTAAAAATCTCCAGACTGAAGAAGCCATCATAGTTCAGAACATCCTCTTCCCGTTCCATGGACCAACAGGGATGATTGTAGGTCACCAGATATCCCGCTTCCCTTGCAGTATCAATGAACTTCTGAATGTAAGCATGTTCATACCTGCGCGGGCCCAAATCCCCCACCTTTTTTCTGGATGCAGCCATTTCCGGAGACATATATTTATCATACTGTGGATTGTAATTTACACTCGTGGTATTATGCGGCGTTTTGGCAATCAGGTTCATATGTATCTCTGGTTTGAACAGATCGTAAACACATTCCTCCGTCACTCGAATATAAGCCTCATACCCCGTCAGCATCAAAAAATCCGGAGTTGTAAGCTCTGAATGATCACAGGGCACCTCATGATCCGTAACAGCAAGAATCGAATATCCATGAGCTCTGTACACTCTGGCCATTTCATCAGGCGTCAGTCTGCCATCGGAAAGCGTAGAATGACTGTGAAGGTTTGCCTTGAACTGCGGTTTCTCTTTTGAAATGTACTTCATTTAATCTGCTCTCCTCACATTTCCATTTCAGGATCTTTCGCCGTTTCTGTCACGATAATAGTACTGCATGGATTGGTCAAAAGCCCCTTCTTTATAACAGATGTTTTTCTGACCTCTGCCAGTGTTTCGAAATTGCCTTGCATCCATTGCCTTCACCCCGTATCGCTTAAACCATGCTTCCAGTTCTCCCTCCATCATCCAAATGATGTCTGCATAAGCAGAATTCTCTGCCAGGTTTTCTTTTTCTTCCGGATCATTCTGTAAATCGTAAAACTCATTTGGCCCATCCGGATAACGGTGTACCCATTTGTACTGTTTTCCACGAATCATCCGTGTGTTGCTGTATTCATCAAACACGACGATCCGATCCTTGATTTCTGTCTCCGGGTTCTGCAGCAATTCCATCATGCTTCTTCCCGGCTGCAAATCTTCCGGTTCATACCGGCATCCGGCCATTTCCAGAATCGTAGGGAAAAAATCATACTGGCTGCACATCTGACTGCATACAGCTCCCTGAACTCCGCCCGGCATTCGGATAATCAGCGGGACCTTAATAGAACTGTCATACATATTCTGAGGATACGTCCCGTTGCCCTTTCCCCAGATTCCATGATGTCCCATATTCATGCCGTTATCTGCCGAAAATATGACAATCGTATGATCCAGAATCCCCTGTCGTTCCAGTTCCCGGACAATCATTCCCACACCTTCATCCATCGCACTGATCGCTGCATAATAACCTCTGAGATTTTCTGCACGTTTCTCTTCTGTATCACCAATCGGACAGGTATTGATCTGCCATGGATGAACCGGAAGATTCGGAGTGGCCGTAAACGCACAATCTTTGTAAAGATTTAAAAACTCCGGTTTATGTTCCTCAGGATTCCAGGGACTATGTGGAGCTGTATAATGAACACTTAGATAAAACGGTGCCTCACCCTCTGCAAACTCTCCGATCATCCTCACCGCACGATCCGTAATCAGATCCGTTACATATTGCTTCGGCTCAGAAAACTCCCCCTCCTCACAGATATCCGGATCAAAATAATGGCATCCTCCCGCTCCAATCGTATACCATTTACAAAATCCTTTCTTTTTTGCAGCATTGTCACCCAGATGCCATTTACCGCTCAGTCCGCATGCATAGCCGTTTTCCGCCAGAATTTCCATATAGGTCTTATGATCTTTCAGATAATCGATGGCACGGTCTTCCTGATTAAATCCCTCATGCATTTTCATCTGTGGATACTTCCATCCATCCACATTTCCCATGGACAGCCAATCCTGTACCCCGTGACAGGACGGAATCTTTCCTGTCACAATGGATGCCCGTGCCGGCGAACACACCGGCGAGGCACAATAAAATTCATCAAACCGCACTCCTTCTTCTGCAAGCCTGTCCAGATTGGGAGTCATCACATCCTGATTTCCAGCGCACCGCATCGCCCATGCACCCTGATCGTCCGTAAGAATAAAGACAATATTAGGTTTCTTTTTCATCCTTTCACACCTCCTGCGCTCAATCCTCCGACAAAATACTTCTGAGCAAACAGGAATATCGCAAAAATCGGAAGAATCGATAAAACACTTGCCGCCATAATCAGACTATACTGCATGCCCGTCTCATCCATAAAATTTACCAGTCCCAGATTGACCGTATAAAGTTCTTTGGAATTGAGGAAAATAAGTGCATTATCATAATCATTCCAGGTCCAGGTAAAGAACAAAATCACCAGAGTCACAATGGCCGGTTTACAAAGCGGAGAAATAATCTGAAAACAGATGCGAAACTCTCCTGCCCCATCAATTCTCGCCGCCTCAGACAGTTCTTCCGGGATCTGCATCATATACTGACGCATCATAAATACGCCGTATATGGAAAATATTGCCGGAAGAATCAAAGCCAAATGCGTATTGTAGATCCCCATCTCCTTGAAAATCAAAAACTTGGGTACCATCAAAAGCTGATGCGGTACCATCATCGTTGCCAGATAAAGTAAAAACACCTTATCTCTTCCAGGAAATTTCAGCTTGGAAAATCCATATCCGGCCATGCAGGAAGTAATCACGCACAGACATACTGAAATAAACGTCACCTTGATGGAATTCAGATACATCTGCGGATAATTATATTTTCCAAACCAGACATCTTTATAATTATTAAAGTTAAACGTTTCTGTGATCAGACGAAATGGCATGGAAAACACATCCTTTTCCGTCTTAAAACTGGAAGACAGCATCCAGATAAAAGGCATAATGCAAAGAACTATAATTACCCACACCAAAAACGTCCCGGTCAGTTTTCCGAATATCCGTTTCTTTCCTATCCTTTCTATCATAACGACTCCTCCATCTTACTCGTCCTTTTGTGCGCGGAACTGAATCCAGGTAATCACAAAAATCAGAAGCAGCAATACAATACCCTGCGCAGATGCAAATTCCAGTTTGCCAAATTGGAACGCTGTACGATAAATGTTATAGACCAGCATGGTTGTAGATGTTCCGGGACCGCCTTTGGTAATCAGGTTAATCAGACCAAATACCTTAAACGAATTGATAACCGAAGTAATCACAATAAAAAAGGTTGTCGCAGACAGCATCGGAATCGTAATGAAACGAATCTTGGCAAACAGGTTGGCTCCATCGATATCTGCTGCTTCATACAGATCTTTTGGAATATTGACCAGACCGGAGATAAACAACATCACCGTATAGCCAAGATTCTGCCACACGCAGATAAAAATCATTGCAGGCATCGCCCAGTGAACATCCGCGATAAACACCGGCGGATGTTCCATACCCAGGAAACGCAGAAAAGAAACAATCGGACCATTATTGGAAAACAACGCCAGCCATACCGCAGAAATCGCAACCACATTCACAATGTAAGGAACATAAAGTCCAAGCTGTGCCAGTTTTTTTCCGATCACGTATTCATTCATGAGATACGCTACAAGAAAAGAAAGGACTACCAGAATGACTACATAAGATCCCGTAAAAATTATATTATTGAATAAAGATGCCCGAAACCATTCATCCTTCCACATCTCGATATAATTGGAAAATCCGATGATACGAATGCCCGAGATTCCCTTCGAGAGATCCCATTTTGATATGCTTATCAAAAAACTAAGCAGCAGCGGCAATGTCCAGAATACCAACACTCCAATCAAATTGATACCGATAAATGCATATCCCTTTGCCAAAGCCTGCATCGTTTTCTTCCGTTTTCTGTTCATAGTTTCTTTTCATCTCCCCTCCTTATACCACTTCCAGCCTGTTACTGTTTCAAAGCTTCTGCCACTTTTTCTTCTGCCCGTTCCTGTGCCTTTGCTATGGTTTCATCGACAGACTGCACTCCGGCAAAAGCCTTGCTGAATTCTTCCGTTAAGATGGTATTGATCTCTGTAGCCGCAGTCAGATTCGTACGAATCGAGAAATCGGTTCCCTTCAGATATACAGATTTCGCACTTTCTTCATCAAACAGATCCATCTGATCTCCGAATAACAGATCCACCATCTTCTCTTCATCATATGTGGCACTTGCCGGAATTCTGGCAAATGGAGCAACATAATCCATGCCTTCTTCTATATACCATTTGACAAACTTCATCGCCTCTTTGGGATGCTCAGATTTGGCACTGATGCTCATGCAGTCGGTAAGACTTGTCGTGTAATTTTCCTTTTGGTCTGGATTCAGACGCGGCATAGTAGCAAAACCAACCTTGAAATCATGTGGATACGTTTTCAGATCTTTTACATTTCTGACGCACCAGTCACCAAAAATCATGGCAGCCTTTTCGGTCAGAAGCATATTGGCTGGTTCCATTTTCTGGGTAGTAACATCGACATAACTCGGCTCGATCCCTTTTTCCACGCGATCCAGGTATTTTTCAAGGGCATCCCTGACCTCCGGACGATCAATATTGGCATGCTGACCGTCTTCCGTATACATCCAGTTCAGTCCAAGCTCAGCCTCCAGCATTCGAAGTGCCGGTTGTCCTGCATCATATCCGGGGAACATATATCCGTATACCTTTTCCTGCCCTTCTCCCCTGGTCAGCTTCTGTGCCGCGTCAAGAAATTCCTCGTATGTCCAGTTCGGCTCCGGATATGCAACTCCGGCTTCATCAAACATCCGTTGATTATACAGTATTGTCGAAGTGATTCGTTTTGCCGGCATATAGTGGTAATGCCCGTCAACCATCAGCTGCTTCGCCGTATCTCCGTAATAGGTCTGCATATCCATGGATTGTTCAGACAGCAGATCATCCAGAGGAAAGGTGAACCCACTGTCGATTCGTTTCTTCATCAATACATCATTCATAGTCAGAAAAACATCCACAGAACTGTCCGCCATCAGGGTTACATCCAGTTTGGTATTGCCTGCATCATCATTGACATATCTGGTATACTGCACCTGAATGTTTGGATCCAGCTTGTTGAATGCCTCGCAGACCTGATCCGGCCCCTGCTGCTCCTGAAATGTTCCCCACCATTGAAGTACCACCGGCTCATTCCCCGCTGATGTCTGAGAACTCTCCTGCACATCAGCCTTTCCACACCCGGCCACCAGCCCCATTACAAGAGCTGTGACTGTTACAACTGCCATCTTGTTTTTTCTTCTCATGAAAATACCTCCCAATTGATGATTTACCTGTTTCTGATATGCAAATTATAGCGTTTTCTACTTTCTATCAAAAGAAACTATCCTGCCTTTTTGTAGTACTTTTTTACGCACTTGCAGCCCGCAATGGTGTTTTCTTCTTTTTTATGGTATTATTTTTTTAATTTGTTGACTTTTTATGGTAAAAACCTATAATCTTATTATTCATTCCATTTCAAGAGTGACGGAGGTTTCAAGTGAAAAAATTATTGACCAAGTTTAAAAACAGCAAACTGGCATCCCGCCTGATCCTCATCATCCTGTTTTTTCTGATCATTCCGTTTCTTCTTTTTTATTTCTATTCCTACATAAAAATTGAAGATAAAACGAAACAGCAGATCCAACAGATCACCATGGAAAGCAATCGCCAGGTCAGCATGTCGATTGAAAATCTCCTGGATCAGGTATTAAAAATTTCCGCCTATTTTTTATCCGAACATCAGATAACCGACAGTATCCGCGTAATGCAGGATCCATCTACCTCACCTTATAACTATCTGCAGCAATACCTGCAGCTGAATAATACGATTTCCAGCATCAGCAACTCTATGCTGCCTCAGGAAACCATTGTTACGCTCGCCTCCAGAGACCGGCTTTATTATAGTACGGTCCCTGCGGATACGCTGCAGTTCTCTGAATTGCTTGCACAGGCAGCTTCAGAATATCCGAAATTGGATCATGCGATACCCGTTTTCCCTTACTATCATACCGGCTTTCTCTCTTACGCTCCAAGCAGCAGCTATCTGTCCTGTATCCGTGCGCTTGCACCTTCTGCTTCCGGCGAGTCCTCCTGCTTTCTTATCGTCTCGCTTCCTACGGACACAATGCAGGATTTTCTGATTCCCGTCAACGGAGATTTTCTGCTGACAGACAATCAGAACCATGTGCTTTATGCTACTTCCGATGCAGACCCGTTATTTACCTTCGATGCAAATTACATTCGCTCCAGCATCGATATTGCTCCTTACGGACTCCAGTTGATCCATGCAATCCCAGGCAGTGACATTTACTCCGATGTTCACACCTTACGCAATCAGTTTCTGCTTTATATCTCCGTGTGGACCGCCTTTTTTCTTGCTGTTACCTTTTGCCTGATCTACCATCAGCTGCGCCCGCTGGCCACACTCAAGCAGCACATGCTGAAGATTCAAAACGGTGACCTGAATGCCCGGATTTCCTCAGAAACTACCCGTGACGAAATCGGTCTGCTCACTCAGACTTTCAACACCATGCTGGATCGCTTAAACCAGCTGATTCAGGAAATTCAGGAGAAACAAAAACAGGAAAGTGAGCTGCGTTTCGAGATGCTTCTGGCGCAGATCAATCCACATTTTCTTTTTAATACATTAAATTCCATAAAGTGGATGTCCATTGTAGCACAGACCGATACCATCACAACAACGATTACTTCTCTGGGGCGATTGCTGGAAATCAGCATGAATAAAATGAACGATATTATTTCCATCAAAGAGGAACTGGAAAACATCCGAAGCTACATTCAGATTCAACAGATACGCTATGCCGGACAATTTACCGTACAATATCAGATTGCACCGGAACTTTTATCCTTATCCTCGCCCAAGCTCATTTTACAACCCATTGTGGAAAATGCCATCCTGCACAATGTTTCAACAAACCATCTTTTAAAAATTCTGATCCAGGGAACCATAGAAAACGGCAATGTCGTATTTCATATCACAGATAATGGCTCCGGAATGAACAGCACACAGATTCACGACATTTTAACCACACCTTTCAGGGACAAAAGTCATGTATTCCGTGGGATCGGAATTGTAAATGTCAACGAACGCATTCATCTTTTATACGGAGCGTCTTATGGCATTTCCTTTGACAGCCGTGTGGGACATTATACCAGAGTAACCATTATCCTACCAATGCAAACCAATACAGGAGAGCCAAAAACATGTTGAAAATCTTAATTGCAGACGATGAAGCACTGATTCGGGCGGGGATCCGCGCCCTCCTTGACTGGGAAAAATACGGTTTTGAGATTATCGGGGAAGCATCCGACGGAGAAGAAGCCTGGCAGGCTATTCTTTCTCTGCATCCGGATATCCTCCTCACAGATATCCGAATGCCGAAACTGGATGGCATTGAACTTCTGAAAAGAATCAGAAGTCACAACCTTCCTGTATGCAGCATCATTTTAAGCTGTTTTGATGATTTTGATCTGGTACGGGAAGCCATGAAACTGGGGGCCAGAGACTATATACGAAAGCTGTCAGTAACTCCTGAGGCTTTTTTAACCATTCTGAATGAAATCCAGCCTCAGATCCTGACAACCAGAGAACGTCCTGCTTCCGTTATTGTAAAAACAGAAGACCTAAAATATCTTCTTGTAAAAAAACTGATTGACAAAAGTTACAGCGATGCTTCCCAGATTTCCAATATCATTCAGAATCTGGGGCTTTCCATTTGCCTGGATCGCTATGAACTGATTTTGTTTCGTATCTGCAGACGAAACAAATGTGAAGAAAATCACTCCGAAAGCAGCCAACAATCAGCAGAAATTCTGTTCCATCTCTGTAATCAGACCTGCCGGCTGTTTCCAAACTGCGAACTATCTTCTTTTGATAACGGGAGATTTCTGATTATTAATTCAGGAAACACTTCTTCCGCTTCCATCTGCAGCCGTCTGGAAGAAGTGTTAAAAAACTATGCCAATGCGTATTTTTTCTTCGGAATCAGTAATCCGGTATGCGGCTACTCCCATTTCTCAGAAGCTGCCTCTCAGGCTATGAATGCGCTCGAAACTGCTTCTTTCTATCAGAAGAACCGCCTTTCTTTCTGCGATCTGACTCCCCTTGCCTCCACCGATCTGTATACTCCGCAGGAAGAACAAATGCTTTTTGATGCTCTCATCGCCTGGAATGCCATGGAAACATGCAGGCAAATGAATCAGATCCTGTATCGGCTGAAAGAGCACTGTTACATTCCGGCGGAATGCGGCAATTTCTGTGTGGAAATCTGGAGTATCTTTATTCATGCAGCCAAAGATCTGGAGTTTTCCTTCCATGACGTTTTGCATGAACAGCAACCGGTTGCCGATTTTATCAGACAACAGCCGAATCTGGAAGCTCTGCTCTCCGCCATGCAGACTCTCGCCGAAACTTTTTTATCCGGCATTTCCGAAGCGCATCAGTCCAGATATCGTTCCGAAATCTCCATGGTCAAGGACTATATTCACAACCACTATGCAGAAAACATCGACCTGAATTCTGCTGCAAAAATGGTCAATATCAGTCCTTCCCACCTGAGCGTTCTCTTCAAAAAAGAAACCGGACAGAATTTTTCCAGTTATCTCATCGACTTTCGCATGCAGATTGCCAAACGTCTTCTGGCAAATTCTGATATCTGCATTTATGAAATTGCAGAACGCACCGGTTATTCCGGAGCCAGCTATTTCGGCAAAGCATTTAAAAAACAATTCGGTATTTCACCGGAAGAATTTCGAAAAAAAAGAACCATAAAGTAACATTCCGCCAAAAAGGGGCTGCTGCTCCGGCAGCCTGTTCAGCTACCTTTGCAACAGCCCCGTCCTGTCTTCTTATAGCATTATGTTTTCCTATTCAGCAGTCCCCGGTTCCACCTGGTTCTGCTCCTGCTCTTTGGGTTTCGCCACTTTCTTCCATGCATGCATAGCCAGTGCCATAGCGATGACACCATACGAAACGAATACACGGAAATACTCACCGATTACCGGATCTCCGAACAGTTCTTTACCTGCCAGCGGAGATACGATAAACAGGGTATGGAACAGAACGATACCAAGCAGCGCCTGCCGGTTAGTCGCCTTCTGGATGGATGCACCGCCTACCAGAATGGCAGCAATCGCAAACTGCCCCACCTGAGTATGCGCACCATATGTGGACAGAGTTCCCACATTCTGCAGGAAGATCAACTGTCCCCAGCTTGCCAGTACTGTAGAAAAGATCATTGCAATGATACGGGTACGGTCAACATTGATACCTGCTGCATTTGCCACCGTACGGCTCTGACCCACAGTTCGCATATTCTGGCCCAGTCTGGTTTTCAGCAGGATATTGTTGAAACCGCACAAAGCTGCAATACACAGATAGGTCATCACCGGAAGCTTCACTGCAATCAGAATATTGTACAGATACGGAACATACGTCAGTGCATACACGACAACGGCCAAAAACACATTGGCAATCGCCCGATTGCGGTTAAACTGTGCAGACCGGCTCAGATTCTCCATGCCGAGCTTCTTCACATTCCACCTCCAACGGGCAAACTTCACTGCCTGCCAGATCACCGTACCAAAGCAGGCAATCTCAACTGCAGAGAGCAGAAGCAAACGATCCGCAGATAAAAACTGCTCAATCGGTCTGATAAACGTCACCGCATAAATTGCTGCAGCAGCAATCATGCGAAGCAGTGTATCCTTCCAGTTCACTTCCTGCTTCTTCACTGTTTTAATCAGCACAGAGAGCACTGTCCCAATCAGGAACAGATAGAAAGCAACCTCAACAATCGTAAGCATCGGAACCGTATCCAACGCATATTTCACTGTATCCTTCAGATCGATGGTATTTTTAACACCAACGCCGGTTGCAATCATCAGGGTTGGATTGTTCATCTTGATCACACCGCCAAAGATAAACAGGAAGATCAGCTGATAAATACCCTCCGCAAAATAACCAAGCACCAGACCGCCGATCATCTCATTGCCCTTCATATGATTGAACAGGACACCAATCAGATAACCGAAAAATACAGCCAGCGGAGTAGCCAGTGCGACTGTAGCCAGAAAACCGCCAATCCCGGTCAGTCCCCAGTAGGTGGTCAGGAACAATGCAACCTGCGCTGCCATCGCGCCGATTACAATACCAAAGTTCATACCAAGACCAGCCACAACCGGAATGATCAGGGACAGCACAATAAAGGAATTTCGAGCAATACGGGTAAACAGCTCCGGAATGACAAACGTCAGCGGCTGTTTGGATGCAATTGTCGCACCGACACAAAGAAACAGAAACAGGAGTACAACCTTATTCTTAAAAATAATATCAGAAATCTTTTTATTCACGGCCGCTTCCTCCTTTCGTCTGGGTCATCGCGTAAATAATGATACCGTTGGAGATGATCAGACGCATAACCTCGGACAGATTGCTCTCCGGAATAAACTGGTTTGCTACCGGAAGTCCCAGTGCCAGAATTCCCTGGAACAGAAACGTTCCGAGAAGCACATGTGGAATCGCCGCGCGCTTCGGGCTTGCTCCCCCGATCAATACGGCCGCCACAGAGGTAAAGCCCATCATCATCGGGCCATTGTACAGCTGCATGAATCCGAATCCCTGCGCATAGACCAGAATACCGACTGCCGCCAGAACCGTAGACAGAACCGTACCAATCAGTCGCATTTTATTAACATTGATTCCTGCTGCTTTCGCAAACATCGGATTGGCTCCGGCAGCACTCATAGCCATACCGGTCTTGGAACGCATAAACAGCCAAACCAGGAAACACATCAGGAAAAAGAACAGCAAAAGTCCGGTTGGGATCTTCAGATCTCCGATCTGCAGCGCAAACGTATCATTCATGACGCCGCTGAATGAGGATGCCAGCGAAATCGTATTACGAAGTCCCTTACCTGCATTCGGCCAGATCAGCTCACCGTTGGAAAACGGCAGCAGCATCCACATCATATTCATAAAAGCGATGATAGAAAATCCAACATAAGTCGTAACGGTCATCTCAGAACCTTTTACGCGGTTCAGGAGCAGACCATAACCATAACCGATACCGATTGCCAGAACCACACCGATCAAAATCGCAACCAGAATGGCTGCCCACATTGCTGCAAGAGGATGGATCGCAACGAGCGCCGGGCTCTGAGCAATTCCCATCTGAATTACAATCAGACCGCCCAGGAGGCCTCCTACAATACCCATGGAAATACCAAAGTTCAAACCAATTCCACACTGTACTGCCGGTACCATGGCCAGAGCCAGAATACCAAACATTCCCCAGCGGCGAAGCAGATCGCTGAGCAGCTGCGGGAGATTCATTCGGAATCCTGCTGCAGCAACCACCAGTAAAAAGAAGAAAGAAACAATCAATACACGAGGCAGGCCGAATTTGGCTGTCAGTTTCTTTAACGGATGATTCATCTTAATGTCCTCCTTTCCGTGATCCGGACATAGCCAGACCGAACTCCGCATCTGAAGCATCCGGAGACAGAATGGAAGCCAGCTTACCGTCCGATACGATCGCAATACGGTCTGAAATGGAACGCAGCTCCACCAGTTCGGAAGACACAATGATCACTGTCATCCCCTGTTCGCGGTTCAGCTTGGCCAGATACTCAAGAACCAGCTTTTTCGCTCCGATATCAATGCCGCGGGTAGGTTCGGATACAAACAGAATATCCGGTTCCAGAGTCAGAGCGCGGGCCAGACATACTTTCTGCTGATTACCGCCCGAAAGGCTTCCTGCCGCCTGGCGAATACCTGTACAGCGGATGTCCAGAGTCTTTACCATCTTTTCCGCATGTGCCTTTGCCGCAGCAGCATCATAAAGCTTCATCCAGGCAACCTTCTTCAGGAATTTACCGTTGGTCTGCATGGCTGAGAAAACTATATTCTGTTCAATACTTTCATCCAGCAGAAGTCCCACACCACGGCGATCCTCGGATACAAATGCCACCTTATGTTCCAACGCATCACCCAGCTGATTCAAATCCAGCAGATCGCCGTTGATCCGAACTTCACCTTCCGCCTTGTAAAGGCCCATAATTCCATTCGGAATACCAAGTTTTCCCTGACCCGCAAGACCACCGATACCAAAAATCTCTCCTTTTCGGATATCCAGATCGATTCCTTTCACCTGCTCACCAGGCATATCTACTTTATAATTTCTTAAGCTTACTGCGATCTCATCGTCATGGATCACACGGTGGTCTTCTTCTCCGTTATCATCCACGAGTTTTTCTACCTTACGACCAACCATAAGCTCTGCAATCTCAGCCACATTCGTATCCTTGATTTCTTTTCTCGCAACAAATTCTCCGTCCCGCAGAATGGTCATGCCATCTGCTACAGCCATAACCTCATCCAGTCGATGAGTAATGAAGATAATTGCAATGCCCTGGGAAGAAATGACACGCATTGCTTCCAGAAGACGGTCCGCCTCAGATTCAGTCAAAACCGCGGTCGGCTCGTCAAATACCAGAATCCGGATGCCCGTCTTATCCAGTTCTCTGGCAATCTCGATAAACTGCATATAACCCACCGGAAGTCCGGCAACTTTCACATATTCTTCAATCTGAAGACCAATGGTCTTCAACGCTTTTCTGGCATCCCGATCCATCGCCTCATAATCCAGCGTCTCCATGGATCGTCCAAAAAGTCTGCTTGCCAGATTCGGATTGCTGATCTCGCGCCCGACTTTAATATTCTCAGTCACACTGAACCCGGGAATCAGCATAAATTCCTGATGTACCATACCGATACCAAGCTCCATCGCTTTCAGCGGAGTATCGATATTCACCTGTTTTCCATCAACTTCAATGGTTCCTTCAAAACCGCCGGTCGAATGAATCACCGGCATACCAAACAGAATATTCATCAGTGTGGACTTGCCGGCACCGTTTTCTCCCATCAGGGCATGAATCTCGCCCGGACGAATGTGCAGATTCACACCCTTTAAAACCCGGTTGCCGGAATACTCTTTGGCAATGTTGTCCATTTTCAGGACATATGTTTCCTTCGTTTTTTCCAAAGCTAAACCTCTCTTCCTATAAACAATCGGGGGTCCGCCAACAGCAGTCGAAAAGACGCCGGTTGGCGAAACCCCCAACTTTCATATCAGTCTGATTTCATCCGAGTCTTATTCAAAAGTGATGAAGTCTGCCATTACCAGGAAATGGTTCTCTTTTACGTTGCCCTGATCGTCTTTATAATAATCAACGGTCATCTTAACATCGCCTGCACACTCCTGAATGGTATCGCGCAGAACCTGCTCATCCAGAACAACACCATTGGTCTCGCCTTCCAGAACCTTCTTCGCGTACTCTACACCTGCCTCTACAAACAGCATGTTACACGGAACGGCCCAGGTGGAAATACGTCCGCCCATATCTGCCTCGGTAACCTTAGCCTGCAGCTGCTCCAGCATGTAATCAACATCTGCTTCATGCCCTGCCATATCGATGTTCAGAGCTGCAGGAAATGCATGGAACGGAGACGGGCAGCACTGCAGCGTGTAGATTGCGCCATTCTCAAATACGGAACGGATCAGCGGCTCCTGCATACCACAGTTAGTAGTAAAGAATACGGTATCCTTACCATACTTCTCGATCTGGCGCGGAACATCTTCCAGAATGAACTGCTGAGCGCCGGTGATACCGGAATCGCCGGTCGGGTCCGGAGCGGTTACGTCAACCAGCTCGATACCGTTCTCTGCACAGTACTTCTTCAAATTCTCATGACGCGCAACGATCAGTGCATAACTCATGTGACGTGGGAAAGAGTAATGGATCATGGTCTTCGCCCCCTGCTTGGCTGCCTGCGGCGGAATCACAATACCACAGCCCGGCTCATCTACCTGAAGAACAATATCTGCCTTCGGATTGATAACTCCCGGATCCTCACCAGGAGTTCCTGCGATAAAGATCATATCCGGACGTGTCTCACGAACCTTGTCGATCGCTGCTGCTGTACCCGGAACTGCCTGACACCATACAATTGCCTTTACTTCCGGATCGGAAGCCATCGCTACTGCGTTGGAAATCAGAGTCTCCGTCTCCGTGGTAAAGTTGTCCGGATAAGTAGAAGTGACGATCATATCCCCATACTTCTCTTTCATCTTGTTAGCCTGAGTAATCTCTTCATCACCCTGGGAAGCGGTACCGGTAATGATACCGATCTTGAAGTTCCCGGCCGGAGCTGCACTCTCAGCCTCCTTGGCTTCTGCTTCCTTGGACTCTGCAGCTGCTGCGGTAGTTGCCGCCTCAGTCGGAGCTGCGGTAGTTGCTGCCGGTTCCGCACCACGGCATCCTGCCAGAGACGCTGCCATAACAGCTGCCAGGGTCAGACTAAGTAAACGTTTTTTCATTTCTTCTCCTCCTTTTTTGAGATAACGTTTCAACTATAACATACTATAGGGTGTTTTGTCCAGTTCAATTTGTATACTATGCATAAGCTTTAAAAATTATCATTTCCCTTTTTTGTGTATAATAATATACAAAAGCCGAAAAACCTGTCATTTCAAGCTTAAATTTAACGATTTTTCGGCTTTAATTTTGTTAATATTTTGTTTTTCTTTTCAAATTAACAGACTTTAGCGCAAAACAGCCACAATTGATCAATTTTTCTAATCCAGGATATCCTGCCGCAGAATATGGCGAATTCTCTCATCGTTCAGCCCGCGAATCACTTCCACTGCCATATTGATCGTCGCCTCAATATCCTCTTTTGCGCAGAAATTATAATGGCTGTGCACATATCTGGACGGGATGCCCAGTACCAGCACCGGCACCGCCTGATTGGTCAGGCTGATCTTGCCTGCATTGGTGCTGCCGCCGCGGCGCACCGCATCCTGACACCTGATTCCATACTTTTCAGCAATCTCATGTGCATACTCCATAAATACCGGATTGGTCACATAGCTGTTGTCCATATGGCGGATCTGTACGCCCCTGCGCAGAGATCCCTGAGCAACGCCCGTGCGGTAGTAGAAATCATCTGCCGGAGATCCCTCAAAAACAATCGCCAGATCCGGCTTTACCTGCTGTGCGGTCACCGTAGCTCCGCGCATGCCTACTTCCTCCTGTGCCGCAAATGCGCCAACCACATCAACAGCCAGCGTATCCGTCTCACCCTTCAGCGCCTGCATGGTCTCGATAATACACATACAGCCGAGACGATTGTCAAATGCCTTGCCGAAACAGATGCCATGCTTCTCATCGTATTCAAACTTCACTTCCGGCATCATCGGATCTCCGATGCGGATTCCGTATTCTTCCTCAACCTCGCGTCTGCTGCCGGCACCCACGTCCACCTTCAGCTCCTCAATTGTCAGAGAATTGTCCGCCTTCTGTGCCGCAGTCAGGAAATGAACCGGCTTGGAGGTGATGATACCGCGGATTTTCTCTCCTTTTCCGTTGCGGATGATCACAGTATGAGCCGGAAGGCTGGTCAGATGGAAACCTCCCAGCATAATGATGCTCAGAAGGCCGTTGTCTTCAATATTCTGTACCATGAATCCGCATTCATCGGTATGTGCATCCAGCATAAATACCGGACGATTGCCTTTCGCATCCGGCATCGTCGCATATACATTGTGCATTGCATCGTTTCGCAGGTTCAGTCCCTGACAATGTTTCTGGACAACCTTTACTACCTCTTCCTCAAACCCGCTTGGTCCAAACGCATTGGACAAATCCTCGATAATCCTTATATCTGCCATGATCTTCTTTCTCCTGTTGCTTTTTAATATACTACAAACGAATGAGCCGTAACGATATCCATCCATCGATTGCTGCTCATCCGGTCGGTTCGCTCATCTACGACTTCCATTCCCGGATAGAAGGACATCTGATATGCCTTCTTCAGATCTTTAAAATTCACTTCATAGGTGAAATTCTCCGGAAGCTGCAGTCTGCATGCCTCCAGCCGCGCCTGCACGTCCCCGGACAGCATTTCCTTCACTGCTTCTCTCAGATTCCGAATCACGGTCTGCGGCGCAATGTTGTACGCGCACCCGCCCACTCCGTGCTTGGATGCTACGGTCGTGATGGACGGAATCAGTTCTCTGGACAGCTCACAGATCCTTGCGTCTCCGGACAGAAAGATCACCGGCACGCCATACATGGCCGCCGTATAGCTGTTCAACATAAATTCGCTCATTCTTGCACCGTTCAGCAGAATGTGATTGCTGGCTCCGGTAGATGTATGACTCAGCGGGCTGCCCGGATCCCCGGCAGGTGCATGATATCCGATGAACAGGACCGCATCAAAGGTCTCGTCCAGACCGTACATCATATTGATCGGATGACCGCTCTTGCCCCGGATCAGCGTCACTCCCTCCGGCATTGCCATCACATCAATATTGGTCGCGTCACCATGCCCGTCCTTTACCACAATCTCATCCACACCGGCTTCCAGCGCCGCTTCACAGACAGCCACGACTTCCTCCGTCATCTGCTGCGCAAATTTCTGATATGCCGGTTCATTTTTGTGCGTCTCATAGTTCATCGTAGTGCCGGCACACCCCTCGATATCCGCACTGATAAATAACTTCATAATCCATATTCTCCTGAATCATTACAGAATAAAAGGAACCGCCACATGATGTCTTTCATGCAGCGGTCCCGGTCTTACTTCATCGCAGTTCTGTGCCTACAGATGCTTTACCGCATCCTCAGCGGCCTTTGCTGCTTTTTTTGCCTCTTCGGTATCATACAGGTGACAATATACGAAATGATCATCGCCCACCTGATATTTCTGAGGCGGCTCAACCGTACAGCGCTCCATACATTTCGGGCAGCGGGTGTGGAATTTACAGCCGCTCGGCGGGTTCATTGCAGAAGGAATATTGCCTTCCAGAATGATACGCTCCCGTTTTGCCTTCGGATCCGGAATCGGAACTGCAGACAGCAGTGCCTGCGTATACGGATGCAGCGGATTCTGATACAGGTTGTACTTGTCTGCAACCTCTACGAAATTGCCCAGGTACATCACGCCTACCCGGTCACTGATATGCTCCACAACGCTCAAGTCATGCGCAACAAAAATATAAGTCAGATTCAGATCACGCTTCAGCTGGTTCATCAGGTTCAGCACCTGAGACTGGATGGAAACATCCAGAGCGGAAACCGGCTCATCCGCAATGATAAGCTGCGGCTGTACAGCCAGTGCCCTTGCGATACCGATACGCTGACGCTGTCCGCCGGAAAACTCATGCGGGTAACGGTTTGCATGGTAATCATCCAGACCTACACGGCGCAGAAGCTCAATAACTGCCTTATCCGTCTCTTCTCTTGTTCTGGTCAGACCGTGAATAATCAGCGGTTCTGCCACGATATCACGAACCGACATACGCGGATTCAGAGAAGCATAAGGATCCTGGAATACCATCTGTACTTTCTTGCGGATCGCACGCATCTGCTTCGGTGTATATTTGGAAATTTCCTCGCCGTCCAGCACGATCGAACCTTCTGTCGGCTCAATCAGCTTGCAGACGCTCTTGCCCAGTGTAGATTTGCCGCATCCGGACTCACCTACAATACCGAATACTTCACCTCTGCGCACTTCAAAATCAACACCGTCCACGGCCTTAACGTAAGCTTTCTCCTTACCCATGCCGCCTTTTACAGGGTAATACTGTTTTAAGCCTTTTACTTCCAGTAAGTTGTCCGTCATCAGTTTTTACCCCCTTTCTGCTGGCACAGCCAGCATCTGCTCTGGTGTCCGTCTCCCAGATCGGTAAAGCCCGGTTCCTCTTCCTGACATTTGTCGAATGCATATTTGCATCGGGGAGCGAACTTACATCCTTTCGGCATATATTTCGGATTCGGTACATTGCCCGGGATGGACTCCAGTTCTTCCACATGCTCACCCAGCTTCGGAATGGAATTCAGAAGTCCTTCCGTATACGGATGAGACGGTTTTTCAAAAATATCATACACGGAACCTTTCTCCACCACGCGGCCGCAGTACATAACAACCACCTGATCACACACCTCCGCCACAACGCCCAGATCATGGGTGATGAAGAGGATAGAGGTACCGATCTCTTTCTTCAGCTTGTTCATCAGGTCCAGGATCTGTGCCTGAATCGTAACATCCAGAGCCGTCGTCGGCTCATCTGCAATCAGAATCTGCGGATTGCAGACCAGAGCCATCGCAATCATGACACGCTGACGCTGTCCTCCGGAAAGCTGAAACGGGAATTCCCGCATCATCTTCTCCACACGCGGAAGTCCGGTCAGCCGCAGCATCTCGATCGCTTTTTCTTCTGCTTCCTTCTTGCTTACATTCTGATGAAGCAGAATACACTCCATGATCTGGTCACCAATCCGCATAACCGGATTCAGGCTGGTCATCGGCTCCTGGAAGATCATGGAGATCTTGCTGCCGCGAAGCTTGCGGCGTTCTTCATTGCTCACATGGACGATGTCCTTGCCATCCAGAAGAATCTGTCCCTCTTCCACACGACCGGTGGTTCCCATCAAAAGCCCCATAACAGAAAGTGCGGTCACGCTCTTGCCGCTTCCGGACTCACCTACGATACCCAGAGTGGAACCTTCCTTCAACTCAATATCCACACCATCTACGGACTTGACAATGCCGCTGTCCATATGGAACCAGGTGTGCATGTTCTTGATTTCCAAAATATTCTTGCCGTCTGCACCTTTGGTCGGCACAACTTTTACGGTCTCGTTTTTCAGATCTGCCATCTCACGCACCTCCTTAATCCGTCAGCTTCGGATCCAGCGCATCACGCAGACCGTCACCCAGCAGGTTGAAGCTCAGAACGGTCATGAAGATTGCAAGACCCGGGAACAATGTGATATGCCAGCTGTTCATCATATAGGTACGACCGTTGCTCAGCAGCAGTCCCCACTCCGGTGTCGGCGGCTGTGCGCCCATGCCCAGAAAGCTCTGGGAAGATGCCGTCAGAATGGAAGAACCGATAGACATACTGTACTGTACAATAATATCCGGAATCGCACTCGGCAGAATGTGCTTAAACAGGATGCGGGCATCGCCTGCACCGATGTTTTTGGCCGCCTGCACGAACACGCTGTTCTTGGTCGCAAGCGTGTTGCCTCGAACCAGACGCGCAAACTTCGGAATATTGAATACGGCTACCGCGATTACCACGTTGGTCATGCCGCTGCCCAGGATTGCCACGATTGCAATCGCCAGAATAATACCCGGAAATGCAAACAGAGCATCACAGACTCTCATGATCAGAGCGTCAATCAGGCCTCCGTAATAACCGCCGATCAGGCCCAGTACCGATCCGATAATGGCTGCGATGGTGACAGAGAACAGACCCACACTCAGCGAAATGCCGGTACCGCAGATGATGCGGGAGAACAGGTCACGGCCAAACTCATCCGTACCGAACCAGTGCTTCGCCGTCGGTCCCTGCATGATGGAGTTGTAATCATACTCATTGATTCCATACGGTGCAACATATTTTGCAACAAAGGCCAGCAAAATCAAAAACAGAATAAAAATCAGCGCTGCAATCGCAGTCTTCTGCTTCTTAAATTTTCTTACAAACTCGGAAAACGGAGTGCTGATGTCAGTTTTCTCACTGGCAGCCTGTGCCGCCTTGGTATTTTCTTTCTTAGCCATCATACATCCTCCTTCCTAGCTCAGCTGAATTTCCGGATTGAGTACGGCATACAGCACGTCTACAATCAGGTTGATGACAACAAAGTGAAGTGAAAAAATCAGAATCAGGGACTGAATCGCCGGATAATCACGATAGTTTACAGATTCAACCAGCAGAGAACCAAGTCCCGGGAACGCAAATACCGATTCCGTAACTACTGAACCGCCCAGCAGGAAACCAAACTGAAGTCCAACAACGGTTACAACAGAAATCATGGCATTGCGGAATGCGTGTTTCCAGACAACTACGTTTTCTTTCAGACCCTTAGCGCGGGCAGTACGCACGTAGTCATCCTTCAGCACCTCTATAATAGAAGAGCGGGTAAAGCGGGCAATGATCGCCGCAATACTGGAACCCAGTGCAATCGAAGGTAAAATGAGACTCTTGAAAGAATCTGCACCCGTGGTAGGGAACCACTTCAGACGAACGGAAAAAATCATGATCAGCATAAAGCCAACCCAGAACGAGGGCAGCGATATGCCGGACACAGCCAGTGTCATACCTGTGTAGTCCTGCCATTTGCTTCGGTTTCTGCCGGACCACACACCAAGCAGAATACCGACGATGGTACTCCATGTCAGAGCCATCAGCGTCAGCTTTGCCGTATTGGCATAACGATTGGAAATTTCTACGGTAACCGGACGTTTCGTACGAAGAGAAGTTCCGAGATCTCCCTTCAGAAGTCCTGCTACATAATTGATATACTGTTCATGGATCGGCTTGTCCAGACCCAGTTCTTCCCTTACTACCTCTACGTCCTCCAGCGTAGCCTGCGGCCCCGCTACCAGACGTGCCGGATCCCCCGGGATCATACGGACAAAGAAAAATACGAATGTTACCACGATAATCAGGGTCGGTATCACTCCAATGATTCTTTTACCTATGTACCTTAACATACACTCAACACCTTTCTAACAAATGGGGATACCCCCTGTGTCTTCGAGTTACAAAACGGATATGGCAGGGACACCTGCGGGGCGTCTCTGCCAAACCTTGTTGTCTGTCATTCTGTGATGTCGAAATGCTTCGAACTTATTTGCTCATCTTGCCGTTTCTCAAGTTGATACAGTTATCCGGGAATACCTTTACATCAACCATATTCTTGGAAGTAGCCCAGGTATTTGCATCATTTGCCAGACAAACCAGCGGACTCTCCTCCCAGATGATGTCCTGCGCTTTTGCATACGCTTCTGCTCTCTTTGCATCATCCGCGGTGGAAAGCGCATCTTTCAGAAGCTGATCCACTTCCTCATTCTCATAGTAGCAGATGTTATAGCTCATCGGCGGCTCAGACTCAATTGCAAGCAGCGGACGAAGACCCCAGTCTGCATCACCGGTAGACGGAGACCAGCCAATCACATACATCTCAACCTCTGCCTCTGCGCCAGGAACATTCACATCCTGAACCTTCTGATTGACAACTGCACTTTCCAGAGCATTGATCTCAACGGTAATACCCACCTGCGCCAGCTGCTGCTGCAGGAACTCACACTGCTTCAGATTGGAAGTGGTGGATGCACACATGATGCTGGTAGTAAAACCATCCGGATAACCGGCCTCTGCCAGCAGGGATTTTGCCTTTTCAATGTCATATGCATAGACGTCATTGCCCTTGTAGTACTGGACAGCAGGTCCGATCACAGAAGTGGCCGGAGTTGCAACACCGTTCTTAACCACTGCGCAGTAAGCTTCTTTATTGATCGCATAGTTGATCGCCTGACGAACTCTTACATCGTTGAACGGTGCCTTCTGGTTGTTCATCATCAGGTAACGTACTACGATACCCTCTTCCTGACCTACCGCTACGTTGGAATCCCCACGCAGAGCCTCAATGCTCTCAGTCGGAACCGGCCAGATCAGCTGAGCATCTCCGGACTGAAGCATAGCAACACGGGTAGCATTTTCAGATACCGGTTTGAAGGTGATGGTCTTGAAGCCTGCATCCGGATCTACCAGAGCGGTACCGCCGCAGATCTCTGCGTCATAGCCCCACCAGTCCTTGTTCAGAGCGATGGTTGCATGTTCACCTGCCACCCACTCAACAAAAGTATACTGACCGGTACCTACCGGAGCCTTGGCTGCTTCTTCGTTTCCTTTCTCGATGACCTTCGGGCTGACACATACGCATGCCGGATGTGCCAGAGTCGGGATAAATGCACCGAACGGGCTTTCCAGAGTTACTTTTACGGTGTAATCATCCACAATCTCCGTGTTCTTTAAAACGTTGCAAAGCAGTGTGGTTCTCTTCAGACCAAGGGTCTTATCAGCCCAGCGGTCCAGATTCGCTTTCGCTGCCTCTGCATTCCACGGAGTACCATCTGAGAACTGGATTCCTTCTCTCAGCTTGATCGTGAACTCAGTTGCGTCGTCATTCGCCTCATAGCCGGTTGCCAGCATCGGGATGATCCTCATCTCATCATCGAAACCGAACAGACCGTCCATCATCAGTCTCTGAATACCACCAGACAGGGTGTCACTGGTATCCATCGGATCCATGGTGGTAAAATCCACCAGTGTTGCTGCTACAATATCCGTATCCTGTGATACAGACTCACCTGCTGCAACCGTTGCTGCCGCTGTCGTCTCTGCCGCTGCTGCAGCCGTCGTCTCTGCTGCCTTGTCAGAGCTTCCGCCGCCGCATCCGGTCAACGCAGCCATTGCAGATGCCAGAATCAGTGCACATATTTTCTTTGCGTTCTTTTTCATGAATTGCCTTCCTCCTATATCTTTACATATTGTATCTATTTATCATAGATACAAATGTACGCAGGTTGCGCACATTCGTGCTTAATAACTATACAATTCTATCACAGGCAAAAGAACTATGTCAATAATTTTAACAAAGAAAGCTTCGAAACAGCCGCATTTCTGCGCTCTGCTTCGAAGCCCTGTTATTCTGCATGCATTTCAGAACATTACTTGGACAGCTTGCCGTTTCTCATGTTGATTGCGCCGTCCGGGAAAATCTTCACATCGGTAACCTTGCTGGAGGTTGCCCAGGTATTGTCATCCACTGCTACACAAACCATCGGGCACTCTTCCCAGATGATATCCTGTGCTTTCGCATAAGCCTCTGCACGCTTGCTCTCATCTGCGGTATGCAGTGCATCCTGCAGAAGCTGATCGAACTCATCATTCTCAAAGTAGCACATATTGTAGCTCATCGGCGGCTCAGATTCCTTTGCCAGCAACGGACGGGTACCCCAGTCTGCATCGCCGGTAGACGGGGACCATCCGGTGATATACAGATTTACCTCTGCCTCGGAGCCAGGGACATCCACATCCTGTACACGCTGGTTCAGAACCGCGTTCTCCAGAGACACGATCTCAGCATCGATACCAACGATTGCCAGCTGCTGCTGATAGAACTCAGCCTGCTTTAAGTTGGCAGTAGTCGTATTACACATAATGGTGGTCTTGAAGCCATCCGGATATCCTGCCTCTGCCAGAAGAGATTTCGCCTTTTCCGGATCATACGGATACGGATCGTTTGCTTTAAAGTGCTGTACAGCCGGTCCAATGATGGACTGTGCCGGTTTACCGAAACCATTCCGGACAACTGCACAGTAAGCTTCCTTATTAATTGCATAGTTCACTGCCTGACGAACTCTCACGTCATTAAACGGGGCCTTCTGGTTGTTCATGGTCAGATAACGAACAACGATACCGGAACCCTGTCCAACCGCTACATTCGCATCGCCCTTTAAGCTCTCTACACTCTCAGACGGAAGAGGCCAGATCACCTGAGCATCGCCGGACTGTACCATAGCTACACGGGTCGCATTCTCAGATACCGGCTTGAAGGTGATGGTCTTGAAGCCTGCATCCGGATCTACCAGAGCAGTACCGCCGCAGATATCTGCATCATACCCCCACCAGTCTTTGTTCAGAGCAAGGGTGGTGTGCTCACCGGCAATCCACTCTACAAAGGTGTACTGACCGGTACCTACCGGAGCCTTGGCTGCTTCTTCATTCCCTTTCTCAATCACCTTCGGGCTGACACATACACATGCCGGATGTGCCAGGGTCGGAATAAATGCACCGAAAGAGCTTGCCAGAGTTACTTTCACCGTGTATTCGTCTACCACTTCTGTTTTATCCAGAACGTTGCACAGCAGTGTAGTTCTCTTCAGACCCAGAGTCTTATCGCCCCAGCGGTCCAGGTTTGCCTTCGCTGCCTCTGCATTCCACGGAGTTCCGTCAGAGAACTGGATTCCCTCTCTCAGTTTAATCGTGAACTCAGTTGCGTCGTCATTCGCCTCATAGCCGGTTGCCAGCATCGGGATGATCTTCATCTCATCATCAAAACCGAACAGACCATCCATCATCAGTCTCTGGATACCTCCGGAAAGGGTATCACTGGTATCCATCGGATCCATGGTCGTAAAGTCTACTGCTGTAGCTGCCACGATATCCGTATCCTGAGATACCGATTCACCTGCCGGTGCTGATTCTGCTGCTGCCTCCGAAGACGCTGCCTCCGAAGCGGCTGCCGTCGTCTCTGCCGGTGCTGCTGTTGTCTCAGCCGGCTTGGAGCCGCCGCATCCGGTCATCGCCGTCATAGATGCCGCAAGAATCACTGCGCACAGCTTCTTCACACTTTTTTTCATAAAGTCTCCTCCTCTTCCTTGTCTCTCGCAGAACGATACATGTTCGTTCCGGGCGAACAGAATATTATGTCCCTAAATATAACACAGCAATGATTATCTGTCAATCAATAAAAACGACACAATGCACCATAAGGAATTAATATTTACTTTTTTACGTTACAGTGCTATACTGAACGAAATCGCAGAATCACCGCAAAAGAAAAGAAAGGAACCGCGCTATGTTACCGAAAATCGGAATCACCACCGTTCATCAGGCCAACCCCAGGAATGGCTCTCCCTATACCATACTCAGCGACTGCTACATCGATGCCGTATCCCGCACAGGCGGACTCCCGCTTCTTCTTCCCATTATGACGGATGAAGCACAGCTGGATCTTTACGTCAGAGAGATGGACGGTTTTATCTTCAGCGGAGGAATTGATGTCTCGCCATCCTTCTATGGTGAGAATCCTCATGCACTTCTGGGTGACACCAGCATACAGCTTGATCGCTGCCAGATTCCTCTGATGCAGAAGATCATCGCGGCGAGAAAACCGTTTCTTGCCATCTGCCGGGGCAATCAGGTGCTGAATGTAGCCTGTGGCGGAACCCTGTACCAGGACAATACCCTTCAAGGCAAAGAAACTTTTAAGCACATGCAGGCCACGGACCGCGGTGATATCAGCCATCTGGTTCATCTGGAACCGGGCAGCACGTTCCACCGCCTGTTCGGCGATCGGGTCTGGACCAACAGCTATCATCACCAGAGTGTCAGGGATCTTGGAGAAGGTCTGCGCATCTGCGGCCGTGCGGAGGACGGCATCGTGGAAGCCATTGAACTGGTCGATTATCCATGCGGACTGGGCATCCAGTGGCATCCGGAGATCATGTTCCACACGGACGATCATATGAAACCTCTGTTTGAAGAACTGATAAAGGCAGCCTGCAGATAACTGCAGACTGCCTTTTGCGTCTTAGGATTGCTTTCCCGATGATACCGCACGTACCGCCAGTATCAGAAATATTGCTGCCATCAGAAGCTGCACAGCCATACTGATCCCGATCCAGCTGCCATGCATGATCTCCATCCTGTGATTGCCGAACCAGTGTACGGTACGGGCAACCGACCGGCCGCTTCCCGTCATCCGCATCATGGCCGACAGAAATGTCGTCGCGGGATTAATCAGAAGCAGCCACAGAAAATTCCCCGAGGTTACCGTTCCTGCAGACGGATTCAGGACCTGCAGATACTGTCCTGTGTGAATCTCCTGCCAGTACAGCGCAAACTGATTGATCCCGAAGGTTCCCAGTACAATGATTCCCATCAGGCCGTAGGTTACCGCTGTAGCGATCGTGGATTTGCGAAACAGCGCCGAACAGCAGATGCCCAGGCTCCCCACAAACAGTGCCGCGACCGTAAAGCAGAGCAGCAGCACTGCCAGATCCCGCATCGTCACACCGCCGTATACAAACACCATGGAAACTATCGGAAAGCTGGATACCATCATCAGGAGCATGGTGCTCATGGATGCCGCAAGCTTGCCGAGGACGATCTGCAGAGGCGTCATCTGCGTCGTCAGCATCAGCTCCAGCGTCTGACGTTCCCGTTCTCCGCTGATGCTGCCCGCCGTAATGGACGGCATGATAAAAATCAGCATCACGAACTCCAGAATCGCCACAAACAGATACAGATCCATAAAGCTGGTGTACTGGATCTCCGCTGTCACCCGCACCTGCGCAAGGGTCGAATACATATTGAGCAGCGCCACCAGAGCCAGAATACCGTTAAACACAAGCAGAATCAGCCCCAGCCGAAAGCTGCGGGCACTCACCATCACCTCGCGTTTATAGACCGGATTCATCCTCATAGGACAATACCACCCTTTCCTCATCATGATTCGTAATCTCCATAAAAATCGTCTCCAGATTGCCCGGTTCCCGCATGAATCCACGCACCCGGACACCTGCCGCAACGAGCTGTGCCAAAAGCTCGCTCTCCTGTACTTCATTGCCGGAAAAACCGACCATGATCTCCTGATCCTTCACCGTAATGGTACGCACCAGCGGATGTTCTTTCAAAAGCGTCATGGCCTCCGCCATATGTTCATACACCTGAATGATGATCGGGCGGGAGGTGCGGATGCGCTCGACAATCTCTTCCATGCTTCCGCTGATCACCATCTTCCCCATATCAATAATGCCAATATGTGTGCAGAGCTCCGCAAGATCCCCCAGCAGGTGGGAACTGATCAGAATCGTCTTGCCCTGTTCATTCAGTTCCCGGACCAACGTCCGAAATTCCAGCCGTGTTCGCGGATCCAGTCCGGCGGTCGGCTCATCCATGATCAGCAGGGACGGATCGTGGATCAGCGCCCGCGCCAGGCAAAGCCGCTGCTTCATCCCCCGGGAAAGACTGTCCACATAGAAATCTTCTTTTTCTTCCAGTCCCACCTGAGCCAGAAGCGTCCGGCAGCGTCTGCGCGCTTTCAGTCCCTCCAGATTATAACAGGACGCAAAAAACTCCATATATTCAGAAACCTTCAGATTGTCATACACACCGAAATGATCCGGTACATATCCGATTTTCTGCTTCATCCGGTACGGTTCCTGCAGCGCATCCATGCCCGCAATCCGGATTGTACCTCCGTCCGGCTTCAAAAGCCCTGCCGCGATCCGGATCGTCGTTGTCTTTCCGGCTCCGTTGGGTCCGACAAATCCATAGAGGGCACCGTCCGGAACCTCCATGTCCAGCCCGTCCAGCGCCTGGTATTTGCCGTATCGTTTCTGTAAATGTTCCATGTTCAGCATCATCGTTCCCTCCCCGCAACCATTGGCATCGGAAGCTGAATCGAACTGAAGCTTACCGGCCCGTTATAGACATAGCGGACTGTCAGGGTATTGGTCGGTGACAGATACGGTTTTAATTCCTCCACATTCATCGTCCGTCCGTCCAGATCCACCGGTTCAAAATTCCCGCTGCCGTAATCATAGAAATAAATGGTTCCGGTAAACGCCTCGGTATAGTTGCCGGACTCCACGCCCAGAAAGTCTTCCGAAACATACTCAAAGGTCAGGCTTTCCACCGTGATATCCGTGCCCAGCTGATACTCCAGCGTAAGCGGCTCCGTACTGCTCATGGAATTGGTCGACTCCTGATAGCTGCCGCTGATCACAATCGGCGTTTTCATCAGAACCGAGCGATATAAAGAACGATCCCGGGAGGCATTCACCGGCACAGAAGAGGTCAGCATGGTGATGCCGTAAGTCTCCGCCGAGGGATTTGTCAGAAACTGGCTTTCCTCCTTATCCGTACTGAACGCAATGACACGGGCATCTGCCATATAACCGGACATGTAATTCTCCAGATAAAAGATCAGAAGATTGGACCGTTCCATGGCGAGCAGATACTCCTTGTCATCAATATCTGTTCCGCCGAATCGTCCTTCTCCGGTGATCCGGTCCGCCACCACATAAAAATTGTTCAATGGGAAGCGCAGCAGATCATAATCCTCCAGTTTTCTGGTCTCCCCGGCCTCCATGCGTCCCAGTTCCACCATATTGCCATACAGAATCAATGTGGCATTTTCCAGAGGGAACGGAAACTGATTCGTCACGGTGCCGCTGATCTTTCCCTCAAAATAATCCACCTCTGCCGTGATCCCGATTTTCTCCGTATTTTCCGTTTTCTTCTCCAGGCGAAAATAACGCGGAGCAAACGCAGCAATATCCTGTCCGGAAATCGTCGTCTGCTGCTCCTGCTGATAGATCGCAATCTGCCACGAATCCTCCGCTCCGAACGTACTGTCCCCGGACGTATCCTGTACATTGCTCCTTGTGATCGGAAGAATGGAATAATCCGGATTCAGCTCCACCGTATAAGGACGGCTGTAGGGATTGCGGATATTCAGATACGTGGTATCCGCCACATAATCCGCATTCACATCGCGAATCGTCGCATAGGTATAAAAGGTTGACTTAAACCGGGTCGTGCTGCCCAGCAGGTAAATCAGAGAGGCAAACACCAGTGACAACAGTACAACTCCCTTGCGGTAATGGAGCTGAAGCTCCCTGTTTTTCAGAAAAATATACAGGCCCGGGCCGATCAGTGCCAGATAGACCAGAATAACTCCCATGTAAACAGCAAGATTCGGAAGTTTATCCACATCTCCGGTATTGATCAGGCTCTGCACCGACCAGTACCGCCCGGAATTGCCGTTGTACACAACCTCCGCCAGCTGATTGATCCGGGTTTCCCCCAGAATCTGTGTCAGCAGAAAATCCACATAACCATTGTGCATCTCACAGAAATGCGACAGATCCCCCAGATCAAACGCGCTTACCGCAATCAGACCGTTCTCCTTCGCAGATGCCGTTACAAGCGGGAACCCATCGCTGGAAAGGATCACATTGCCGCCATGCAGCGGAATATCCACACAGGCAATGTCCATGATGCCATCTTCCGGTGTCTCCAGCGTATATCCCTCTCCCAGATCAATGCTTTGGATCTCCGCGGAATCATAGGAATCATCCAGAAGTTCCGGGGCATAGCGTCCCAGCGTATCATCCACACGCTCACCGGTACCCAGAATCAGCACACCGCCATTGTGCACCCAGTCCATAATCGCCGCTGTCTGTTTCTCGGAGAGCTGACGCAGTTTAAAATTATTGACAACCAGAACATCCAGAAGGCTCAGGCCGATCTCTTCTTCCGGAAAATCCTCTCTGGACAGTTCAAAGCTCCGCGTCCGGAGTGTACCGTAACTGATGCCGATCCCATCCAGATACTGCAGTTTCGACGGTTCATCCGAAAGCACGCCAATAAAAAGATCCGGAACATCCCGGCTGACACTGAGCTTCAGACGTTTGTTCAGGATCGTACTGTCATCCGCATCGGTCAGTGTCAGAAACAACTGTTCCGCATCGGTTCCAAGCGGTATGTAATAACGGGAAACCAGTTCCGAAAGCGGCTCTGCCAGAACATCATATTCATACTGGTAAATGGTGCCGTCCGATTCCATGGATTTCACCAGCAGACGCCCTTCCAGCCATGCTTCCCGATGATTGCCAATGGTAACCGTCAGCGGCAGATACCGTCCGCCTTTTGCCATATTATCAAATCCATATTCAGCGGAAAGTGTAATCTCCTCTCCCGCCTGTACTTCCGAAGCCGCTGAAACCCGTGTCGCAGGAGTATAAAAAAACAGGCAAAGCAGAAACAGAAACAGGACTGCTCTGCCGCCTATCCTGCGGGGCTTATGGCTCTGGCTGTTCATCTCACTCACCCCAGCTTTCCAAAATTCTCTTTGTTGATATCAAAATCCACCTGCAGTGTCACGGTAAACACCGTGCCGCCCAGATCACTCTTCACCTCTACGGTGCCGCCGTGCATATCCACAATGTTCTTCACAATCGCGAGCCCCAGTCCGGTCCCTCCCGTATGAGTGGAGCGTGATTGTTCGACACGATAAAACTTATTGAAAATCAGCGGCAGTTCATCCGGCGGAATCACATATCCGTAATTCGTCACCGATACCTGGACGACCTGACTCCCGGCAGTCACCTTCACCAGAACCCGCTTTCCGTCTGCTCCGTACTTGATCGCATTGTTGATCAGATTATCAAACAGACGCGCAAGCAGATTTCCGTCCGCCGTGATGATCTTTGCGGGAACATTGCTCTGCAGCTCATAAGAAAGGTTCTTATCTGCAAAATTCGGATACGCTTCCTCAAGCAGCTGGCTGAGCAGTTTGACAATATCCACCTTCGTCACATGCATGGAAATCTTGCCGTAATTCAGTTTGGTAAACCCAAACAGATCCTCAATCAGCTTTTCCAGCCGCTTTGCCTTGCCATAGGCAATATCTATGTATTTTTTCTGCATCTCAGGCGGCAGAGCCACATTGCCGGACAACAGTTCCAGATAACCGATGATCGATGTCAGCGGAGTCCGGAGATCATGCGCCACATTGGTAATCAGCTCATTCTTGGTCCGCTCCGCCTCGCGTTCCTTGTCCATCACCCTGCGAATATCTTCCACCATCTTGTTGAGGTTCTCCGCCATGGAGGAAAATTCATCATCGCCGACCACTTCCACGGCCGTGTTCAAATCTCCTTCGGAAATATCGCGGATCGCATCGGAAATCCGGCTGATATAGGCAACGGATTTTTCCTGAAGAAGCATGAATGTCACTGAAAAAATCAGGATACCGATGAGCACATACACCAGCACCACCACCGTATCCGACTCCAGCACCAGATTAAACAGAGCACTGTTCCACTGACCTTCCTGGGCATATTCCGCCAGCATGGAGACATTCGTCACCAGAAAAATCTCAATCAGACACACAATGACTGTACTGTAAATAATATTGGCGACAACACGGGTATGATAGCGGTGGCTTAAATCATTCCTGCCCGTCTTCTTATTTTTCAATTTTGTATCCTACCCCCCACACCGTGGTGATGATCTTATCCTGACGTTCGTCCTCTTTCATCTTGCCGCGCAGACGGCGGATATGTACCATAACAGTATTGTTCGCCTCATATACCTTCTCGTTCCACACCTTCTCAAAGATCTCATCGGTGCTGAATACCTTGCCCGGGTTGGACGCCAGCAGGTACAGGATATCGAACTCGATCGGCGTCAGTTTCACCTCTTCGCCGTATACGGTCACCTTGTGGTTGTCCTTATTGATCGTCAGTCCGCGGATGCTGATCTCATTGCGCGCGCTCTCATGAACATTGCTGTTCGGATTCAGCTGCGTGTAACGGCGAAGCTGCGACTTCACACGAGCTGTCAGCTCCAGCGGATTGAACGGCTTCACCACATAATCATCCGCGCCGGTTCCCAGCCCCAGAATCTTATCCAGATCGGTCGACTTCGCACTGAGCATGATAATCGGGATATTGTTCGTCTCACGGATCTTCTTGCACATCTCCAGTCCGTTCATCCCCGGCATCATGATATCCAGCAGACACAGATGAATGTCCTCCTTATCCAGGATATCCAATCCCTCCTGCGCATTGGCTGCCTTAAATACTTTATATCCATCGCTGACCAGGTAAATCTCCACCAGATCCGCGATCTCCTGTTCATCATCTACTACAAGAATGTTGATCTCTGCCATGATGGTCTCCTCCTCATGTGTTCTTACCCTAAGTGTAGCATAAAATATGCTTTTATGCCTTACTTTTTTATTACAAATCTGGCAGGATATCACAAAAGAAAAGAACCTGTTTCCATCTCATCATCCCTGCATGTTTACCGTTTCACCGGTACAAACACCCGGGTATCATGCACATCTTCCCCGGCCATCTGCTTTCTGGCCATCGCAACTGCTTCCTGACAGAACTGTTCCTGTGCTGTCACAAGCACCTTCCCGCGCTTGTCAATCTTCTCATAGGTGCCGTCCGGCTGCAGAATGTGCGCCTTAACATTATCTTCCAGCTGAACCTGAAGGATGTGAATCACCTGCTGCTTCAGCTTCGGATCCTCTACCGGGAACAGAATTTCCACACGCTTATCCAGATTGCGCGGCATCCAGTCCGCGCTTCCCATGTAGACCTCCGGGCTTCCGTCGTTTTCAAAATAGAAAATACGGGCGTGCTCCAGGAAGTTGCCGACGATCGAGTGTACACAGATGTTCTCACTGATGCCCGGAATGCCGGTCTTCAGACAGCAGATTCCGCGAACCACCAGATCGATCCGGACCCCTGCACTGGAAGCTTCATACAACGTTGCAATCACTTCCCTGTCACAAAGAGAATTCATCTTTGCCATGATATGCGCCGGACGCCCTGCTCTTGCATGTGCTGTTTCCCTGCGGATCATCTTGAGGAAGCGGCCGCGCAGCCAGAGCGGCGCAAGTGCCAGCTTATTCCAGGTAGGCGGTTCGGAATAACCGGACAGCATGTTGAACACCGCAGTCGCATCTTCACCGATCAGCGGATGGCAGGTCAAAAGCCCGCAGTCCGTATAGAGCCGCGCGGTGGAATCATTGTAGTTGCCTGTGCCCAGATGAACATACCGCCGAATGCCGTCTTCCTCACGGCGGACAATCAGCGTGATCTTGCAGTGCGTCTTCAGACCCACCAGTCCGTAGATGACATGGCAGCCTGCTTTCTCCAGTTTCTTGGCCCAGTTGATATTGTTCTCCTCATCAAATCTTGCTTTCAGCTCTACCAGTACGGAGACCTGCTTGCCGTTCTCCGCCGCCTCTGCCAGGGCCGCGATGATCGGGGAATGACCGCTGACACGATACAGCGTCTGCTTGATCGCAAGAACATTGGCATCCCTTGCCGCTTCACGCACCAGATTGACTACCGGATCAAAGGTCTGATACGGATGGTGCAGCAGAATATCTCCCTTTCGGATGTTTGTAAAAATATCATCGTCGTTCATCAGCGCCGGAACCGGCTGCGGCGTATACGGCGGAGTCTTCAGGTGATCAAATCCGTCCATACCGTACATCTTCATGAGAAATGTCAGATCCAGAGGTCCGCTGATCCCATAGATGTCACTGCTTCCCACAGAAAGTTCTTTTTTCAGAATTTTCAGGAGCCGCTTGTCAACCTTTTCCTCTACTTCAAGGCGGATCACCTCGCCCCACTGCCGCTTCTTCAGCTGCTTCTGGATCTCAGCAAGCAGATCCTCCGCCTCCTCTTCATCCAGCGTAAAATCCGCGTTTCGCATGATCCGGAACGGATGCGCCGATACAATATTGTAGTTCAGGAACAGATCGTGCATATTGCGCTCAATGATCTCCTCCAGAAGAATCACGCGCCGTTCTCCTTTCTCACCTTTCGGCAGTTCTACAATACGAGGCAGCACGGACGGAACCTGCACCATGGCAAATTCCAGTTCTTCGCTTCCGCCCTTTTTCTGAACCAGCGCAGCAATATTCAGGGATTTGTTGCGGATCAGCGGGAACGGACGAGAAGAATCCACAGCCATCGGTGTCAGCACCGGGTAGACATTTTCCCGAAAATAACGGTCTGCATATGCCGCCTCTTCTTCAGTCAGCTCTTCGTGTTCACAGATAATCTGAAGTCCCTGCTGTCTTAATGCCGGAAGCAAAGAACGGTTATAGGTGGAATACTGCAACGCCACCAGTTCATGCGTCCGCTCCCCGATCAGTGCCAGCTGCTCTTCCGGCTTAAGCCCTGCGATATCCGGTTTTTTGTATTTCGCATGCACCATATCCTTCAGGGATGCCACACGCACCATAAAGAACTCATCCAGATTGGACGCCGTGATGCTCAGGAACTTCAGGCGTTCAAATAACGGAATACTTTTGTCTCTGGCCTCATTCAGAATACGGAAGTCAAACTCCAGCCAGCTGAGTTCTCGGTTTACATAATTTTTCGGGTTTAAAAACATAGTATCCATCTCTGCCATAGTCACACCTTCTTTTTCTGTTTCAGAACCGGTCGGATTCCAAAAATCTCTTCAAAGAAATCTCCTTTTTCATCGATCGACATTGCTTCCAGCGTAACATCCCCCTCATAATCGGTGGTAATCACAAGCTTCTTATCCTGCAGCTTCAATCGACAGGTCTCCAGCTTTCCCTTGTGGCTGCGGTCCATCGAATTGGCAAGACGCAGAATCGCAATCAGCTTTGCAACCAGAAGCGTCGGATTGCCCGGATTGACCAGCCGCCCATTGACTGCCGGTTTCGCTTCAATAAAGACCTCATTGTACCGGAACGGCTTTACATGATAACGTACCACATTTGCCACAATTTCCCGTTCCAGATGCGAAAGTCCTATAATCTCCGTCCCCATGATAATATTGTAAGCGCAGTCTGTCGAATCCCGCATGGTGACAAACTTGCCGCAGGAATGCAGATCCGCCGCGATCTGCAGAAGCAGGCGCTCGCGATCCCGGAGTCCATGATACTTCTTCAGGCAGTCAAAAATACGCAGAGCCGCTGTCTCTACCGTCTGCACATGCGGCATATGACATTTGTAACGCTTTGCCATGCTCCGGGAAGTCACAATGATATCATTGGTAAAGCTGTGATTGAGCTTCAGCAGCTTCTTCTCCTCCGCATAATCGGCCGCAATACCGTCCAGCATGCGGATTCCCGGTAACCGAAGTGATTCCGCCCCGGTCAGTTCCATCACCCGAAGGACAATTGCAGCGGTAGGAAAGAGCATGGCAGCATACTCCGCGCTGACATCATAGGTTTCCTCGATCTGATCCAGGGTCATCCGGCGTAGTTCCCGATATGCCTTATCCAGTTCCTCTCTGGTGATTTTGCTGCCCCGTCTGGATGGATCCATATGATAATAAAACGTCAGGACCGGCTCACCGATCGCAATCAGATTGGTAATCTCCCGATCCTTCAGATACATTTTGCGGAATGTAGTCAGTTCATTGTCCACCATCTCCGTCACCAGCGTCTGCTCCACCTCCGGCATCACCTTCACGCGGGAAAGCAGCTCTCTGAGACGCAGTACGCCAAGCGGCAGATTCTGCGTGGAAAGCAGGGCCTCTTTATCAAACAGAGACAGCTGCATACTGCCAAATCCCACATCCACAATGGCGGTTCCCTTCTGGATGGATTTCTGAAATTCCGCGTCTCTGGATGCCACCGCTTTGAAGCTGATGAACCGCTGCTCGGAATTACTGATGATTCGCACTTCAATACCGGTACGAACCCGGATCTGATCCAGCACAATCTGGCTGTTGCGCGCTTCCCGCATCGCGGTAGTCGCAAAAGCACGGTAATCCTGCACCTGATATTCCTTCATAATACGGACAAAATCCGTCAGTACTCCGCACATTTCCTCCACAAGGCCATAACTGATCTTCCCGTCGTTAAACGTATCTTTTCCAAGCGCTATCACATGCCTTACATGGTCGATAGAGCGGACTCCCTCGCTGTCCGAAATCTCAAATATGCCAAGCTCCAGTTCAAATGATCCCACATCGATTGCCGCAAACGTACGTACCATGTTACTTTCCTCCCTGAATCGTACAGAACCAATCTTTCTTAATAACTGCCCAGAATCCGCATATTCTCTGCCTCCTGCTCGATTCCGGTCAGAGCATTGCAGATTTCTGCATCATCCAGACTTCCCTCAATGTCAATAAAGATTCGATATGCCCAGTTGCGTCCCGGAATCGGCCGGGATTCAATCATCCGCATATTGACATTGTTGAAAATAAAGTTGCTCAGCAGGTTGTACAGTGTACCGCTGCGATGCCCGACTTCGAAGCTGATGCTGATCTTCGACGCATCCTTCCGGTAAACCGGCTGACTGGACAATACAATAAATCGGGTAGAATTACCTTTATTATTCTGAATCGAAGACTGAAGCACCTTCAGGCCATAGAGCTTTCCTGCAATCTCGCTGGCAATCGCCGCCTGCGTCCGGTCTCCATCTTCAATCACTCGCTTGGCTGCCACCGCTGTATTGGCAAGACTGATCTGCTTCCAGCCGTTCTCATTCAGATAACGAGAACACTGCATCAGCGCCTGCGGATGGGAACAAACCGTCTGAATATCGGAAAGCTCCGCCTCCGGCCGCGCCAGCAGCGCATGGCTCACCGGCAGGAAAATCTCTGCCACAATATAATTCGGGAATTCCACCAACAGATCGTAATTGTCCGTCACCGCTCCGGCAGAGGAATTCTCAATCGGCAGCACCGCGTAGTCTGCCCTCCCTTCCTGCACCTCCCGCATGGCATCTACAAACGCCGGTACATGATATGCATCCACATCCGCACCAAAATACTGCAGTACGGCCGCATGGCTGTAAGCTCCCTCAACGCCCTGATAGACAACCCGCACACCGGTTTTGGAAATCTCATCCACCTTCCGGAATCCCATCTCCACCTTTCGTCCGTGCTCTGCCAGCAGGCGGTACTGATAACTGCGGCTGATGGTCATCATCTGCGTAAACAGCTTCTGCACAGCAGCTCCGTTGAATTCGCCATGGGCAAAGCTCTTCACTGCCTCCAGCTTCTGTTTTTCCCGTTCCGCATCATACACGGCTTTGCCGCTCTCGATCTTCGTCTGCGCCACACAGCCGCAGATCTCCATCCGTTCCTCAAATAATTCCACAATCCGACGGTCAATCCGATCCAGTTCTTTTCTGCATGTTAATAAATCCACTTTACTTATTTCCTCCGCGCCTGTTGTTCTTTCTTCAGCAATTCAATAATCCGGTCTCTGGTGTACGCACCGGCATGTTTTCTGAGTTCCGGCGGAAGCTCCTTTATGTAAATCGGCTCGCCGAATTCGATCGTCACTTGTGCCGGACGAATCCACGGCAGATGCTTCTCAAAAATGTCGTCCGTTCCCGTAATCGCCACCGGTATCACCGGACATCCGGATTTTTCCGCGATCTTCAGACTTCCCTCTTTAAACGGCATAAGCTCCAGAATATCTTCACTCTCATTGCGCGTTCCTTCCGGGAAAATCCACATGGAAATCCCGGATTTTACCTTCTGGATTCCTTCCAGAATTGTCTGAAGTCCTGCCTTGATATCCCTGCGGTCCAGAAACAGACAGTTGAGATGCCTCATCCAGCCGCTAAGCAGCGGAATCCGGTCAAGCTCCTTCTTCGCCACAAATCCGGTCAGCCCTTTCACGTAGAGATAACCAACTACAATATCAAAATAACTTCTGTGATTCCCGACATAAAGAACGGCCTGATCATCCGGAATATGATCTCTGCCCTTCACTTCCACCTTCGTTCCAGCCATGCGCAGAATCGCGCGCAGCGCTCCGCGGACCAGATTCAGCATATACTCCTGCTGCTTTCTCAGATCCGGGTCGGGATGTTTTTCCTTCCCGAAAGAAACCGGAATGGTTCCCACCAGAAACCCTACAATCACCAATGCCACCAATATCAGTCTTATCATCTGTATTACCTCACTCCCATTTTTATGACCTTTTGACCCTGGTATCAGTATATTAAAAAAGAAGGGCAAAGACAAGTCATCTGCCCCTCTTTTTTGTAATTTGTTCGAACAAAAGCCCCGTTCCAAACCACAGCGGCGCGAAGTCCAGACGGATCAGACCGTTGACATTCGTCTGCCTTCCGCTGTAGTCCCACGGGCACATTCCTCTCGCCCTCAGCCAGGCGCCGGTCAGATATTCCGCTGCAAAAATCAGCACCATGTACAGCATTCCATGCCGGATATACCGGTCGGATGTCCGCAGAGAAGTCTCCCCGATCCACCGGTCCACCATGCCGCCGATCGGCGACAGCAGAGCACCGCATCCGTAGATTGGGAACATCAAAAGCGATGTCCGCCCCATCAGTCTCCAGTCATGTGCCATGATCGATTCCACAGAGGTAAATATCACCTCCAGGCACCACCCTGCAATCCCGCACTTTAAAAAATTGATTGGTAAAGTTCTCAGTCTGTTCATGGTGTTAATATGGCTGTTTCCATCCGTATCTATACATGAAAAACGACTGTTTCCACTATTATTTTCCGCCTTTCCCGGACTTTATGGATGTCACGGAATAGGTTCCCTGCCCCACATCAATCTTATACCCATCCACCACATAAACCATCTGGCGGATATAAATCCCGTTTTCTTCCAGTGTCAGATTCTGAATGTAAGCACCATTCGTACATGTAACCTTCATATAATCTGCAATCGGACAATCCGGATCATTCAGATCCTGAGAAGATATCTCTTCCAGAAATTCCATCATATCCAAATCGCCGGACGTATATTGATCCAGCAGGTAAAGCTCCAGAGACTGTTTCACCTCCTGCGCTTCCATGACATACTTCTGCTGCTTTGCCCTGTCAATATAGCCCATCATTGACGGCACAATGATCGATGACAAAACGGTCAGTATCACCAGTACCACGATCATCTCCACCAGAGTGACTCCGGAATGATCCTTCCATTTTTTTCTTAATCTTAACCACATATTTTCCGGTTAACCCCCTTTCAGGTCCCCGGAAACAGCTGTGCCTGCTTTTTTAAATAAACTGATTCCGCTCCCGGTCATACCGGTAATCAATCGTCTTCAGCTTTTCTTCCACTTCTCTCTGATTCAGATCAAGTGCGCCGCACAGCTCCTCTAACGTCGGGTATGCATCTCGCAGCTGAGTGTTGAGATAGCTGAGAAGCATCACCGGATCCTTTGGTATCACTGCCATTGTTTCCTCCTCATCTTTCCTTCCCTGACTGCGTACCCCGTGAGATCCTTTCCGGGATTTTCTTCTGATTCTAACACATCCCGTCAGCAACTGCCTACAGCTTATCGTCCGACTGTTATCCGCTTATGGAGCACATCCGCAGGTTTGGTCTGTTTCCTGTTGTTTCCTATAGTAACTATATGATATAATCATACAATAATTTGGTTTTCATAACAAGCAGAACGCAACAGGAGGAGAACATGAATCATCCCATCAAACGAATTTTAATGCTGGCCACCGGAGGCACCATCGCCTCCAAACGAAGCGACGCCGGTTTAAAGCCGCTGATCACTTCGGAAGAACTTCTCGGATACGTTCCGGATGTCAGAGAATTCTGTGAAGTTGACACGCTTCAGCTTCTCAACATTGACAGTACCAATATGCAGCCGCGCTACTGGCTGATGATCGCGGCCGCCATTGAAGAACATTATAACGATTACGACGGTTTCGTCATCTGCCACGGCACCGATACCATGGCTTATACAGCTGCAGCCATCTCCTACCTGGTGCAGAACTCGTCCAAGCCCATCGTCATCACCGGTGCACAGAAGCCGATTGATCTGGAGATAACCGATGCCAAAACAAACCTTTCCGACAGCCTGCGGTTTGCAAGCTGCGAAAAGGCTTACGGCGTTACAATCGTATTTGACGGCAAGGTAATCGCCGGAACCCGCGGCAAGAAGGAACGAACCAAAAGCTACAATGCATTTTCCAGCATCAATTTCCCCTATATTGCCACGATTCAGGACGGGCACATCATCTTCTATCTGGATGACAAAAGCCAGCTGACCGAACCGGTGCGTTTCTACCATAACCTGGATTCCCGCGTAGCTCTCCTGAAGCTGATCCCGGCACTTGATTCCGGAGTACTGGATTATATGGGAGAACACTATGATGCCGTCATTATTGAGTCCTTCGGTGTCGGCGGGATCCCTTCCTATGATTCCGGTGACTTCCACAAATCCGTTGAGAATCTGGTTCTCGCCGGCAAGACGGTCGTGATGACCACCCAGGTCACCAACGAAGGCAGCAATATGTCTGTCTACGAAGTCGGAAAGACGATCAAACGGGAATTCGGTCTTCTCGAAGCCTACGACATGACGCTGGAAGCCACCGTCACCAAGCTGATGTGGATTCTGGGCCAGACCCACGACCCGCAAAAGATCCGCAGAATGTTCTATCAGACCATCAACCGGGACATGCTGTACACCGGTAAGCTTTAATCGGCCTTTTTCTCCATTGGCAGACGTCCCCGCAGGAAACGCTTCTTCAGTTCACGGAAGCGGAACGGAATCAATGGATAAATATAGCTTTTGCCGGCAATGGTTTTGTTGAAGACAATCGCTGCCACCGACAGAACCACCCCGGCCAGATACCCCCAGCCACTCAGCAGGGACGTCAGGACCAGAATGATGATACGCATGAATTTCAGGGCATAGCCCAGCTCAAAGCTGGACTGACTGTAATTGGCAATGGTCACAAACGCCATATACAGCATGGTTTCCGAGTTGAACCAGCCCGATTTTACGGAGTATTCTCCCAATACGATACCGGCGATAACACTCAGCGGCGTGGTCAGCATGTTCGGCGTATTGATTGCCGCCAACCGCAGGCCGTCGATTGCAAATTCCAGAATCAGCAGCTGCCAGATCAGCGGTACAAACAGCTCATCCGACAGCCGGATGAATGCCAGCCAGTCCGGGATCCACTCCGGATTCATCATAAGCAGAAGCCAGGTCGGTGTCAGAAGCAGACTGAGCAAAGCTGTCATCATTCTGGAAAGACGCAGATAGGTGCCTGTGATCGGCGGAAAGTAATAATCATCTGCCTCTTCGATAATATCGAATACAGAAGACGGCAGAATCATGGCTGCCGGAGAATTATCCACCAGGATCACGATATTCCCTTCCAGAATACACGCTGCCGCCGTATCCGGTCGCTCGGAAAACTTGAATTTCGGAAACGGATTGTACCATTTATGCGGATAGATGACCTCTGCCAGACTTTCCTGGTTCATGGTCAGCGCATCCACATGAATATCGGCAATCCGTTTTTTTATTTTTTTCAGAAGAGCATCATCCACCCGGCCTGCCATATAGCAGACCGCGATATCTGTGTGAGAACTCTGCCCTGCATTCATAATCTCTACAATCAGCTTCGGATCCCGGATTCTGCGGCGGATCAGTGCCGTATTGAAAATCAGCGTCTCCACGAACCCGTCTCTGGATCCCCGCATCACCTTGTCCTTCTCCGGCTCATCCACACTGCGCGCCGGATATGTGCGGCAGTCAATGGTCAGGCATGCATCATAGCCGTCGATAAACAGGCAGCTGATCCCGCTCAGCAGCTGAACAACCATATCTTCGTCATTTTTCAGCAATCCGATTTCCCCATACGGAAGATATTTTTTTGAAAACCCATGTGCATCCGCCGGCATATCCGCTTCTTCGATCGAAGACCACGCCTGCAGAATTTTCAGCAGAACCTCATCCTTGGTCAGACCATCCACAAAAAACAGGCACGCCTTCCGCTTTCCGATATCCAGAACACGGTATACTACATCAAAATTCTTATCTGTCTGCAGCACCTGTTGCATATGCCCCATATTTTCCGCTAATGACTTTGTAAATTTCATGCCGCACTCCTCTCCAAATAACAGTTTTCTACAATTCAGTATGCATCTTTTCTGATAATTTATCCGTTTTTTAGAACAGCAAAGACACTTGTTTGTATATCGCGGACACATCTGGTTATTTTCTCGATTTTTGTCATAAATACAAACTATTTTTACTAAATTTTGCACAAATATGATTGACGAAATGGAAAAATAATGCTATATTATTCTTTGTAAGAAACACATAAGGTGTCTTACTTGCTTATTGGTATGGGGATACCAAGCATGAACTTTATAGTGTAACGGTTTTTTAGATCGTGACCGGGGAACTGCTTTCTGTGGGGGAAAAGCAGTTCTCTTCATTTACGGCAGCATTTCTTTCATCTTTTGTCGATATATCCTTGCAAAATAAGTAATTTCTGCAATCGCAGTAACACTCCAGGAACATACATACAGCAGATACAGCGATGGTATTGTTTTGAAATAAGCAAATACGGTATAGACCCAGATAATCCGTAACACACAGGAACCCATCACAACAATGACCGTTGGTATGACCCCTTTTCCTAATGCCCTGGAAGCCGCAATCGTACAATCCATAAAAGCAGAGACACCATAAGAAAGTCCCATGATAGTCAGGCGGTACATACCAGACCGGATCACTTCCTGATCCGATGTAAATAATGCCAGAAACGATTCCCCAAAAATAACCAGCAATAATCCCAGCACCAGCCCGATGCCAAAAGAATATCCCAAACTGATGAAATAACTGTTTCTGATCCGTTTTTTGTTTCCGGCTCCATAGTTTTGTCCCATAAAGCTTCCACAGGCTGTATAAAAAGCTGCCATTACATCATAAACCAAAGCATCCGCATTGGTTGCCGCTGAATTACCTGCAACCATGACCGCACTGAATGTATTGACACCAGCCTGAATGAATAAATTTGCCAGCTGAAAAATCGCATTCTGCAGGCCAGCCGGAAGACCAATACGGGCGATATCTTTCACAGCCTCCCACTTCCAATGAAATGCACCGAACCGCAGCCCATAACATTCTCCGGTACAGAATAATGCCGAGACAATCATGACGGCCGAGCTATACTGGGAAATCGCACTGGCGGCAGCAACTCCGGCTACCCCCATATGGCACCCTACAACAAATAATAAATTCAGAACAAGATTCAGAACTCCTGCAATCGTCAGATAACGAAGAGGGCGTGCGGTATCCCCGACCGCACTGAAAACAGCATTGCCAAAATTATAAACCGCAAGAGCCGGCATTCCGAGAAAATATATGGATACATACTGTACCGCTCCATCAATCAATTCCTGTTTCGTGTTTAAAATCAGCAGAATTCTTTTGGAACAGGTGACTCCAAACAGGAGAATCAGAACTCCGATCATCACACTGAACAGTGCCGCGGAGTGAACCGTTTCCTCTACCCCTTTTTTATTTCCAGCGCCAAAATACATCGCTACCAGAACATTGATCCCGCTGGCTATTCCAATTAAAAATCCCGTAAACATCGTAACAAGCGTGATTGTGGAACCAACCGATCCAAGGGCCATGGAGCCTGCAAACCGCCCCACTACCGCTACGTCTGCCAGATTAAACAGTACCTGCAAAACATTAGACAGAATCAGAGGGATACTGAACACCAAAATCTGTTTTCCGAGTGGACCTTTTGTCATATCACGTACATCAACAGCCATAAAACTTCCTTCTCCTCACACGTTTTCTTCCGATCATTTTGTATATCGATAATAGGGTATCATGACCACAGGAAGCGTAACCAGCCAAGCCAGAATCGTGGCAATATAATACGCGTATTCCCCCATCAGCGGCGGCAGCACAACAACCGCAAACACACGTGCCGCCAGCTGCAGGAATCC
>JALFHZ010000144.1 GCA_022776445.1 Lachnospiraceae bacterium | reverse complement strand
AGCCTGCTCAGGCATGGAATGCGGGTTCATGCTGTCAATATTTTAATCATCACCGAGTAGGATTCCCAAAGTAAAACAGCCCCGAATTGACGGGGCTAATGTTTCACTTATTTTAGGACATTTTCAAAAATGCTTGACAGTTCTTTTTTCTGTTCTCTGCGCAGTTCTTCCAGATACTTCTGTTCCTTCTTGGAAAGATTCGCTTCCGCAAGCAGATCCGGTCTGCGTTCCAGTGTCCGTTTGATGGACTGCTGTCTGCGCCAGGTTTCAATATTTTTATGATGACCGGAAAGCAGAACCTCCGGCACCCGCATGCCCGCATACACCTCCGGGCGCGTATACTGCGGATACTCCAGCAGATTATCATGAAAGGATTCAATCTCCGCAGAAACATCATTGTTCAGCACTCCCGGCACCAGACGGGAAATACAGTCGATCATTACCATGGCAGGAAGCTCTCCGCCGGTCAGCACATAATCGCCGATCGAAAGGCAGTCCGTCACAATCAGCTCCAGAGCGCGCTCATCAATGCCTTCATAGTGTCCGCAGAGAAAGACCAGGTCTTCTTCCGCGGAAAGCTCTTTTGCGATCTTCTGATTGAACACACGTCCCTGCGGCGTCATATAAAGCACCCGCGGACGCTTGCCCAGTTTTCTGCACAGATCCTCATAGGCATCACACACCGGTGCCGCCTGCATCACCATACCGGCTCCGCCGCCATAAGGAGCATCGTCCACATGACCATGCTTTTCTTTGGTATAATCCCGGATATTAACCGCCTCAATCGAAAGCAGCCCTTTGTCAACCGCTCTTCCGATGATACTGGTATTCAGCCCCTCCAGCACCATTTCCGGGAATAAAGTCAGTATATGATAGTTCATTTGAACAACCTCCTACAGATCCAGCAGCCCGTCCATGATATGGACCGTCACCGTCTGTTCCTCCAGATTCACATCCAGAATACACTGCGGAATCGCCGGAAACAGATATTCTTTTCCTTCCACATCTTCTATGACATACACATCATTGGCACCGGTCTGAAGTACATCTTTCAGGATTCCGAATGCGTTCCCCTCGTCGGTCACCACCTTCAGACCAATCAGGTCTGCAATAAAATTCTCGTTGGGCTGCAGTTTTACCGCCTGATCCCGCGTCACCAGCAGATCTTTGCCCTTATATTTCTCAATCTCGTTAATATTATTGAACTCCTTGAATTTCAGGATGACCATATTCTTAAAGAACTTGACGCTTTCAATATGCAGCGTCAGCTGCTCACGCCCGGTATCCAGGATGACTGTTTTCAATTTTTTGAACCGGTTCACATCATCGGTAGTCGGGAATACCTTTACTTCGCCCCGCACTCCATGTGTGGAAGAAATAACACCTACACGCAATGTCTGTTCCATATTCTACCCCTATGCTGTCTTAATACAAAAAAAGCTGCCGCAGGAAACCCCAGGCGACAGCCGTAACTGCTATTGAATATCAACAACAACCTTTTTCTCTTCTTTAGAAGCAGCTGCCTTGACAACAGAGCGGATTGCTTTCGCAATTCGTCCCTGTTTGCCAATCACCTTGCCCATGTCAGACGATGCCACTTTCAGCTCAATCAGGGTCTCGCCATCTTTCTCAGTCTCGGTGACAACCACTTCATCAGGATTGTCTACTAATGCTTTCGCAATTACCTCAACCAATTCTTTCATAGCAATCTCCTTTTAATTACTGAATGCCAGCGCTCTTTAAGAGTTTTGCTACGCGATCAGTCGGCTGAGCACCGTTTGCCAACCATTTCTTGGTCTCTTCCTCGTTGAACTTGATGCCGCTCGGCTCCAGGTTCGGATCGTAGGTACCAACCTCAGCGATGAATCTGCCATCTCTCGGGGATCTGGAATCAGCTACAACTACTCTATAGAAAGGTTTCTTCTTAGCACCCATTCTTTTTAATCTCATCTTTACTGCCATGTCAATTTCACCTCCTTAAAGTGTACTGGAATAATCAACAAATACAGATTTCTGCATTGTTACCTGATTTAAAACGGCATTTTGAACTTGCCAAGCATACCGCCCAGTCCGCCGCGGTTCTTCTTACCGCCGCCCATCATGCCCGGAAGCTGCTTCATCATCTTCTTCATCTGATCAAACTGCTTCACAATCCGGTTGACCTCACTGATATCAACACCGGCTCCCTTCGCAATCCTCTGTTTTCTGGAAGGATTCATCAGGGAAGGATTCGCGCGTTCTTCCTTCGTCATGGAAAGAATGATGGCTTCGACTCTGTCCATCGCCTTCTCATCCACCTCAGGCATACCGCCCTTGAGCTGTCCCATGCCCGGAAGCATGCTCATGATGCTGTTCATACCGCCCATCTTCTTGATCTGATTCATCTGATCAAGAAAATCATTGTAGTCAAACTCTGCCTTGCGCAGCTTCTGACTCATCTCTCTGGCCTTCTCCTCGTCAACCTCCATCTCTGCTTTCTCGATGAGGGTCAGGATATCTCCCATACCAAGGATTCTGGAAGCCATACGGTCCGGGTAAAACTGTTCCAGATCGGAAAGCTTCTCACCCATACCAATATATAAAATCGGCTTGCCGGTCACAGCCCGGATCGAAAGTGCCGCACCGCCTCGGGTGTCACCATCCAGTTTCGTCAGGATGACACCGTCGATACCGACTTTATCCTGGAAATTCGAAGCAACGTTGACTGCATCCTGACCGGTCATGGCATCCACAACCAGAATGGTCTGATCCACTTCAACTGCCTTCTTAATATTGACAAGCTCTTCCATCATGCCTTCATCCACATGAAGACGGCCTGCCGTATCGAGAATCACTACATTGTAGCCATTTTTCGCCGCATGTTCCATCGCGGCTTTCGCAATGTTGACCGGGTTCTGATTCTCTCCCATGGAGAATACCGGAACACCCTGCCTGTCACCATTGATCTGCAGCTGCTGAATCGCCGCCGGACGATATACGTCACACGCAACCAGAAGCGGTTTCTTCCCCTTCGCCTTCAGCTTACCCGCAATCTTGGCTGTGGTCGTGGTCTTACCTGCGCCCTGCAGACCTGCCATCATGATAACCGTAATGGCACTGCCGGCTTTCAGCGCGATCTCTGTAGTCTCGGAACCCATCAGGCGGATCATCTCTTCATTAACGATCTTGATCACCATCTGCCCCGGCTGCAGCGAACCAAGTACTTCTTCGCCGACTGCACGTTCCTGCACGGAGCTGATGAACTGCTTAACCACCTTGAAGCTCACATCTGCTTCCAGAAGTGCCATCTTAACTTCCTTCAAAGCAGACTTAACGTCTGATTCACTCAGGCGGCCCTTGCCCCGCAAGTTTTTGAATACATTCTGCAATTTTTCAGATAAGCTTTCAAAAGCCATCAAATATCCTCCTGCCTGCGGTTACTGTCACAGCTCTATGATGTCGCTGGAAATCTGCTCAATCTGATGAATCAGATCCATGTTCTTCGTCTCCTGAAACTTCTGAGTCAGGCAATGAATCTCTCCGACCATCTCTCTGGTCTTCTGAAACTTGCTGATCAGATGAAGTTTCTCTTCGTAACCGCTCAAAATCTTATCACAGCGCTTGATCAGGTCATGCACACCCTGCCGGCTGATGCCCTGCTCCTCTGCAATCTCCGCCAGCGACATGTCATTAAACACAACATCTTCATAAACCGTCCGCTGGTGTTCTGTCAGTAGTTCTCCGTAGAAATCATACAAAAGACTCTGTTTTACAATGCTTTCCATAACATCACCTTGGTTATCATACACGATAAAGAAGCAGGTGTCAAGTATTTTTTCTTTACAGGGTAAAAAATCTTTTTCCGCAAAAAGGACCGGGGAAGCCTTTTCGGTTTCTCCGGTCCTGTATCCCTTTTTACAAGCTGTATCCCAGCATCAGCGGCAGCCAGGTCGTAAGCGGTGCCCAGAGGCTGATTGCCAGCAGTACGATAATATTACAGATAACATACGGCAAAGCGCCTTTGAAAATCGCTATAATCGGCATACGGTTGATCTTGTTGCATGCATTCAGGCACATGCCGACCGGCGGAGTCACCAGACCGATTGCCAGACCGGTGATCATCATGGCACCAAACTGCAGAGCCGAAAAGCCATAGTTCTGCATAACCGGCAGCATGATCGGGGTCAGCAGAAGGATCGCCGGGCTTACATCGATGAACGTACCGATCATCAGAATCATCACACAGAACATGATAGCGATGCCCCATGCCGGCATATTCATGCTGATGAAGAAATTCGCAACAATCTGCGGGACCTTCATCATGGTCAGCACCCAGGTGAAGATTGTGGTAAAGCCGATAATCAGCATAATGGAGGAGGAAGAAATCAAAGTCTTCTTCAAAGCCTCCCATACGGCCTTCCAGGTCAGTTCTTTATAAACAAAGAATCCGACAATCATGGAATACAGCACTGCCACACCTGCGCTCTCCGAAGCCGTGCAGACACCAAAGGAAACACAGATGATGATAAACAGCGGCATCAGAAGCGCCGGAATACCGGACAGAATGGCATGTGTGAATTCCTTTGCGTTAAACGCAGACAGCTTCGGGTGCCAGTGATTCTTATGACTCATGATAAATACCATGATCAGCTGGGTCACTCCGATCAGGATGCCCGGAACCGCACCAGCCATAAACAGCGCACCTACCGATGCGCCGGAAATCATGGAATACACGATCATCGGCGTAGACGGCGGAATAATCATCCCCATCGTGGAAGAAGCTACCGTGATGCCGGCAGATGCAGCAGGCGGATAGCCCTGTTCTTCCATGGCCGGGATCAGGATGCTGCCCAGCGCGGAGGTATCTGCAACGGAAGAACCGGAAATACCGCCAAAAATCATGGATGCCACGATATTTACCTCACCCAGACCTCCATGGAACGGGCGAAGCAGCTGCAGACAGAAATTGATGATTCGCTTCGTGATACCACCAGTATTCATCAGTTCACCTGCCAGCATGAAAAGCGGCATAGCAATCATCAGTTCACTGTAGGCACCGTTCCACACACGCTGTGGAACCATGGACATAAAGTTCGGAACATTGGTTGAAATATAAGTAACACAGGATGCGCCGATTGCAAATGCCAGCGGCACTCCGAGAGCTGCGAAAAAGATCAGCAGCACTAACAGAATAATCATTGCCATAACAGATGCTCAGCTCCTTTCTACGTGGTTGGATCGTCTTTGGTAAGCGCTTTGTTCTTCGGTGCAAAATAAGAAATATCTGCCGTGATAAATTCGATAATCTTAATCACTACGCAGACGGCACAGATGATACCGCATACCGGCATGATGCCGTACATGTATTTCATCGGAATCTCCATTCCCTGGCTGATCTGCTTTCCTGCCACACCGACGTATTGGAATCCCTGATAGACGAAAACCAGATCCACAATCAGCACGATCAGGTAATTCAACACGCTGAGCCACCGCTTGATGGATGGTTTTACTGCATCGTAAAGAATATCAATCATGACATGCTCATTCTTCAGCACATTGATTCCCATTCCCCAGAACGTGGTAAACGCAAACAGCGTTACATTAAACTCTGCAAGCTGCTTCCAGCTCAGAGAGAAAAAATAGCGTGCGATTACCGCAAAAATAACCAGTACAGCGAGAAGCCCCATGGCAACCACGCCGATGCCGAAGTAAATATCAAAAATCTTATTCCCGATTTTTTTCAGCTTTTCGATGATAATCAGCCCCTTTCTATTTTCAAAAAGCTCCCGAAAATCCCCGCCCCTTCGGGTCCCGGATTTCCAGGAGCTTTTCTGTTATCGATTTATTTCGCGTTTGCTACGATATCCTGCATTTCCTTCAGTTCGTCAGCAGTCATGATACCCTCTTCTACGCACTGATCGTAAACAACCTGAACTGCATCCTGGAATGCTTTCAGTTCATCCTCAGTCGGAACATATACTTCACAGCCTGCATCGATTACAACCTGTTTTGCAGCTTCCTGATTTTCATCAATCAGCTTGTCATTGTACTCACCCATTGCAGTTGCACACTCAGAGATGATGTCTCTGTATTCCTGCGGAAGTCCGTTCCACCATGCAGCGTTTACATAGAATGGATCCGGATGGAACTGGTAGTTTACCTCGGTAAAGTACTTCTGAACCTCGTAGAACTTCATGCCTTCTACGTTTACCCACGGATTCTCCTGTCCATCGGCTACGGCAGTCTTCAGACCCATATACAGATCAGAATAAGGAATGGTGGTGGTCGTTGCACCCAGAGCTACAAAAGTCTTATCAATGGTATTCATACCATTGGTACGCATCTTTAAGCCCTTCAGATCATCCGGCTTGGTGATCGGGTGTTTGCTGTTGGAGAACTGACGATATCCGCCTGCATCACACAGGTTAATGATCACAGTACCGGTCTCTGCCTCTGCCTCTGCGCAGACCTTTTTAGCCAGATCACTCTGCAGCAGTGCGGTAACCTGCGCACGGTTCTGGGTCAGGAACGGCATGGTGAACATCAGAAGACGCGGGCTGAAATCGAACTGACCGCCTCTCATACCCTGAACGGTACCTGCTACTACCTGCTCCAGCATCTCTTTCTCAGTGCCCAGCTGGCCGTTGCCAAATACCTCTACCGTCACATGACCATTGGTCTTCTCAGCAACATCCTCTGCAAATTTCTCCATGGATACATAACGCGGATTGCCTTCCGGCTGTGCATGTCCAACCATCATCGTGAAATCGCCCAGCGCTGCATACGGATCCTCACCCTCAGCTGCCTTGGTCTCTTCTGCCTTAGCCTCTGCCGTTGTCTCAGCTGCTGCCGTAGTTGCTGCTGCAGTCGTCTCTGCCGGTTTGCTTCCTCCGCATGCTGCGAGACTGGAAGCCGCCATAGCCAATGTCAGCAATAATGCAATTCTTTTCTTCATAAACTTTATTTCCTCCTTTAAAATATTCTGATTGAGTCACTCCCCATCGTGGAGTTCCTAGCTTGTATACAACCATGGTCTAATATTAGCACATTCTTTACGTGAAATCAATACACGAAGGCATGTTTTTTATATGCATTTTGCACTACCCGCTTATTAATATCGCATATTATTTGTTTATATTTATTATAATTGTTGCTGTATTTCATCTATTATTCCAATTGACCTTTTCTTTCATTCCACAGTTTGTGCATTATTTTCGTTAAACTGTACAAATTCCATTTTCTCTTTTCGTCAGTTTGTATACAAGCATTTTCTTTCCCCCATACCCTACCGTTTTACTTCTATTTGACAGCAGATGTATTTACTCCTATAATAAAATTGTAACTGCGAATGATTGCAGCAAGACATGCAGCATTGACATGCTGCGCAGGAACGGAGGCACACATTGGAAAAGAATCTGACCAGTGATGAGATTTATACCATATTAGAACAGGAGATTGTTCTGCTGAAAATCAAACCAGGTGAAATCATCAGTGAAAACACCCTTTGTAAGCGTTTCCTGATTTCCCGGACTCCGATTCGCAGCATCCTGCAGCGCCTGCAGCAGAATGGCTTTGTCCAGATTATCCCGCATAGGGGCACAATCGTCACCGCGATCGATCTGAATATTGCTACACAGTGGATTTATCAGCGGCTTGCTGTGGAAAGCATGGTTCTGAGAGATTTTATGCAGATCTGCTCACCTACTGATCTGGCGCGGCTGCAGTACACGCATCAGTGTCTGCTGGAAATCGCTGCAAAACGTCAGGAACCGGATTTTAATATCGAGGAATTTCTGACGGCAGATCTTTCCATGCACCAAATCTGGTTTCATGCTACGGATAAACTGTATCTCTGGGAGTCTCTGACCCGTCCTCAGGCAGACTATTCCCGCTTCATACGTCTTGATATATTCGGCGGACATAATGTATCAGATGTACTGCAGGAACACCAGGAGTTAATCAGGATTATAGAACGCAAAGATACCGAAGCAATTGAACCCCTTCTGAAAAAGCATCTTTACGGCGGCGTCCGAAGAATGGGCGGACAGTTATTTTCCGGAGAATATCAAAGTTTTTTCAAACAGACATGATTATAAAAGACTCTGTGGTTTCATACCACATATTTTCAACAAATTCCCACAAAAAAAGCCACGGGGTGCAACACCCAGTGGCTTTTTCTATCTCATACATTATTTACCAAGCATCTCACTCAGCAGATCCATAAACTGACTTCTGTCTCCGGAATATTTCAGGATTTCCAGAATTGAAGGCGTTTTCTCGCCGTGAATATCCTGCTTCTTCCAGTCATTCTTCAGGACATGGTCATCCTTATCCATAACAGGAGCATCGCTTTCACCCTTCAGATCCTTGTTATCGGTGTACAGTTTGATTTCCTTGTCCTCAACATAGTAGTACCAGTCATTGCCGTCCTTTGCAGCCGTTTTGTTCTTAATAATCGCGCCTGCCGTATTGATCAGATAGTACACATTCTGATCCGGCTTCAGGCCAAGGACATAAGACTCAACCCAGGACTGTTTCATGCTTCCGATGTAATGGATGGTATCGCCGTCGCTGTTCTTATTCTCTGCTTGCGTCTTAGCCTGACTTCTCAGAAGATCCGTATCTACCACAAATACAATACTGTTCTCATCCTTATAATTGCCGGTTGCATAGACCATTCTGTATTTCTCATCCGCGTCAGCCACTACCTTATATCCGAACTTGTAAATCGTCTTTCCGTCCTTGATACCGGTCAGACCGCGTCCCTTGCCGTCTGCGCCGCCGCTGTTGGAGAACTCAAAGGTCAGAGGAAGTCCGCTTACTCTGACAGAAGAAACTCCGGTTCTCATAACGCCATCGGTATCCGCATTATCACCGAAATAGAACAGGGATCCCACAGAACCGTCTGCGCCCGGAACATGCATCGGAAGATACTTATCATCGTCTGCATACAGACAATCCATCATATCATTGATATCCATGTTCTCTTCATATACCTTCAGAATTCTGCCGTCCTTCACCTGCAGTGCACACAGACCTGACAACATGGCACCACCCTTGCCGGTAGGATTGCCGTCCATATCATACTCCGGCCAGAAACCGTAGTAATTGCCTTTGATTTTCTTGATCTCACCTTCGTACAGCTTACCGTCTTTATCCGCATAATACCATCTCTCAGATTCATCATCTGCGTGAGTTGCCGCAAAAGAAGCACCGTCATAATCCTTAAAAGTGTTGTCAATGTTGTCATTCGGAGCGATTACCTTAAACCAGCCCTTGGATACACGCGCACCGTCTTCCGGATTGCTGAAATAACGCCAGGAATCAGAAGAACTGGAAATGGTATTGCTCGTAGCCAGTGCCCAGGAATAAGCCATAACACCACGCTCATCAAAACCGTATTTCTTGCCGTTGATGGTCTTGTTATCTTTTAAGGTGCTTCCTGCTTCCGCTGTATATTTCTTACCGTTGGACTTAAACCAGAACCAGAAATCCTTCTCTTCCTCATCGTCCAGATCGTCACATACCGTCAATTTCTGCCATCCGGTCTTCATTGCACCATCATCCCAGCTGCCCAGATAATAAATATCCTCATCAGCAGAATTGGAATTCCAGCCGGTATCATCGGTAATTCTCTCGCTCTGACCGTTTACCCAGCCATACAGCATCTTACCGTCTTCATCAAATGCATATTTCTTGCCATCGATGGTTTTAAATCTGGTAGAGCCACCCTGAGGAGCCTTATATGCCTTACCGTTGGACTGCATATAGTAATAATGATATTCTGCCGGATCCTCATCATCGTCCTGCTCTTCAATTTCAATCTTCACCCAGGTGTTGCGCACCATGACACCATTGGCATCTACGTAGTATGTATCGTCATCGTCTTCAACCAGAGTCTCGGTTGCCATCGCACCATCCAGATCGCCGCTCAGCCAATACCAGTTCTCTCCGGATTTCTTCCACTCGTCCGAAACCTTATTGCCATCTTTGTCATAGAAGTACCATGCATCGCCATCTTCCACCCAGCCGGCTGCCGCGAAAGATGTCATGGATGCTCCCACAGCCAGCAATGCCGCAGCAGATGCTGCCGCCACTAATTTTACCTGCTTTCTCATGTTCATAAACCCCTTATTCTTTCTGTACCATTCGGATCCGCTCAGCCCGAAATGTTGGCTACTGAACAGATGCCCGTTTTTTGTTTATTTTGTTTCCGCCGTTAAGTATACGAGTCCAACCATGAGCTTGTCAACAGCCGAATGAAACTTCGGATATATGAACAAAAAACAGGGAGTTGTCCTCCCTGTTTTTTGTTTGGAATGTCAAATCATTTGACTATCAAAGTTTTTTCACTCCAGATTCTTCCGGCAGATATCCTCGAGACAGCATCGGTCACAATATGGTTTCGTCCTTGCAGTGCAGACTTCTCTGCCATGGTACACCAGACGATGGCAGAAATCACTTCCCTCTTCCGGAGGAATGATCTTCCACAGTTCCTTTTCCACCTTCGCCGGTTCCTTCACTCCATCCACCAGACCCATCCGGTTTACCAGACGGATACAGTGCGTGTCCGTGACAATCGCCGGTTTTCCGAATACATCTCCCATAATCAGGTTGGCGCTCTTTCTCCCAACCCCGGGAAGCTTTAAAAGTGCCCGAAAGTCATCCGGAACCTTTCCCCCGAACTCATCTCGCAGCATCTTCATGCATGCGCTGATATCCCTTGCCTTGCTGTGTCCGAGGCCGCAGGGCTTCACAATCTCTTCAATCTCTTCCACCTGCGCTTCCGCCAGAGCCTCCACGCTCGGGAACCGCTCGTACAGCTTCGGCACCACCACATTGACCCGTGCATCGGTACACTGTGCCGCCAGCCGGACGCTTACCAGGAGCTTCCAGGCCTCCTCATAATCCAGCGTACAGCCGGCGTCTGGGTATTCATCCTTCAGGCGCCGAATCACTTCCAGCGCAAGATCTTCTTTTGTCATGCTTTAACCTCTGTTCCATACACCTCAAGCTGAGTCAGGGCCGGGAACGGCGACGGATCATCCGCCTTGATCAGATTGCCGAATTTCAGCCAGGTAATCCCCTTACGCACAATCGGAAGCTCATGCGGCGCATACTCGCTCTTCGCAAGAGAAACCACCTCCTGTGTTCCGTCGGAAAACGTGAATGTCACCTGCTCCCACCAGTTATCGTGTGGAAAATCTGCCCGTGTATAGATCACAATCCGATCCATATCCACAGGCCGGCCAAACTCCAGGGTCATCTCCGCATCATCCTGCTGATTGATGCCCCAGGATTCATAAGGCCAGCTTCCATGAGAATCATTGGCCAAAACACCGTCAATTGCATTACGCGCAGCAAACACGGATTCTCCCCGTGTCTCCACATTGGCAGAAGCATGCGGATAACAGCCAACATCCACATGCTGATCCATTGGATTCAACGCAAGATTTCGATACGCCAGATACTCTCTTTCCAGAGCCGGACGCATGGTCAGATAATGACGTTCTCCGGAAAACGCCTTTGGATTGTACGATCTTTTCTTTTCTTGGAACGGTATGATAAAATCCATCTCCGGTTTTGTCACATATACCAATGCTTCATCCATGCAATCATCTACCCGAATCACGTAGAAGTGATTTACTTCTGCTGCCAGAAACCGGATATGATCCCCTTCCTCATACTCCCCTTTCCATGCAAGGACAACCTGATTCTGCGCAGTACGTCCTGCTTTTATCTGTCCGTTCTTATCTATGACGAGTATTCCATTCTCCATGTCAATCTCCCTTCTTTATCACTGATATTTAAAATTCACCAGATTCTCATTATACCGTTTCGTTTCAAAATACAACATGCAATTTACCAAGAAAAACTTGTAAAATTTTCATGTAAAACTAATTTGACTTCCGGTTGATATACTCCGTACGGATCTTGGAATAAATAAATTTCTGGCTGCTGTACAGCCCGTAATAACCGGACAGCGTAAAACTGACCGCAATCGCAATCACATAATATGGCATCGCTTCAAATCCAAACAGTTCAAATGCCATAAAAATCGTTGATACCGGACAGTTGGTCACGCTGACAAACAATGCCATCATTCCCATCGCGGAACAGAGTCCCACCGGCATGCCGGTCAAAGCCGAAATGACAGAACCAAAGGCTGCGCCAACACAGAGTGCCGGCACGATCTCGCCACCTTTGAATCCCGCCCCCAGAGCAACCGCAGTAAATACTATTTTCATCAGAAACGCATAACAGGGAACCGCTTCTCCTTCGAAGCAGCGTTCGATCAGATGCATACCGCTGCCGTTGTAATAACGGCTTTTAAAAATCAGTGTCAGCACAATGAAGATCGCGCTTCCGACAAGCACACGGATATACGGGTTGGGAAAATACTTCTGATACAGATGTCCCGCTTTGTGCAGGGTCATACACATCAGAATACCGACGCAGGCACAGAGCATTCCCATCAGCACAGCCAGCGCCGCGCCGGAAATACCGAACTGCGGAATCACACCCGGATCAAAATGATCCGCCGTCAGTCCCAGGCGGCCGGAAATGGCAGCCCCGAGAAATGATGCAAACAGGCACGGAACCAGCGCCGCATAATACATGACACCAATGCTGATCACTTCCATCGAAAAGATACCCGCAGTCAGCGGTGTCCCGAAAAGCGCCGAAAAGCAGGCGCTCATCCCGCACATAATTGCGATCTTCTTATCCTTTTCGTCCAGCTTCATCACCCTGCCCATCAGGTTTCCGATGCTTCCTCCCAGCTGCAGGGCAGCGCCTTCCCGTCCTGCGGAGGCACTGACCGCGTGGCTCAGTACCGTGGAAAGAAAAATCAGCGGACCGGTTGCCACAGTAATCTCTTCTGTGGCAGAAATGGATTCCAGAACCATATTGGTACCGCGGTTATTTTCTTCATGTGCCATATGATAGCAGAACACAATCAGCAGACCGGCAGCCGGCATCAGAAATACGGTCCAGGAATGCGATGTCCAAAGGGCTGTCACCCTGGATACCGCATGCCCGAATACAGCTCCGATCACACCGACCAGGCTGCCGATCAGCAGTGAGATAACCGTCCATTTCAGGAAATAATGAATGTTCTGTTCAAGCGGTTTATTCCTTTCATACGCTTTCCAATGGATTCCTTTCATATGTATCCCCCTCCAAACGAACCATCCCTTACATTCCTTTGGATTTTACCAGTTTCGGACGATATCCGGCATCATACAGAGCCTGCACAATGCGGTTCTTGTGATCCGTTCCCTCAGCCTCCAGGGTAATACGTAGCTCCACTGCAGCATTCCGGTTGATGCTGATAAACTGGTTGTGTTCCAGCTTGATGACGTTGCCGCGCTGATCTGCCAGAAGGGACGAAACCTTCGCCAGCTCACCCGGCTTATCCGGCAGCAGAACCGATACGGTAAAGATACGGTCTCTCTGAATCAGGCCATGCTGTACCACGGAGGACATCGTAATCACATCCATGTTGCCGCCGCTCAGAATCGAAACGATTTTCTTTTTCTTCACATCCAGATGCCTCAGAGCTGCAACCGTCAGAAGTCCGGAATTCTCCACGATCATCTTATGGTTTTCTACCATATCCAGGAATGCAACGATCAACTCAGCGTCTTCCACCGTAATGATTTCATCCACATTCTGCTGAATATACGGGAACAGTTTTTCACCCGGCCGCTTCACCGCAGTACCGTCAGCGATCGTGCTGACCGAAGGAAGAGTCACGACCTTGCCCTGTTTCAGAGATTCCTGCATGCAGTTTGCTCCGGCCGGTTCCACACCGATAATGCGGATCTTCGGATTCAGAAGCTTTGCCAGTGTAGATACACCGGCACAGAGACCGCCGCCGCCAATCGGAACCAGAATGTAATCCACAGTCGGAAGTTCCTTGATAATCTCCATGGCAATCGTTCCCTGACCGGTTGCCACATCCAGATCGTCAAACGGATGAACGAATGTATATCCATGCTCTTCTGCCAGCTTATAGGCATATTCACAGGATTCGTCAAATACATCGCCATAGAGAACCACATCCGCTCCATAGCTTCTGGTCCGGTTCACTTTCATCAACGGTGTCGTGGTCGGCATCACAATCGTAGCCTTAATCCCGGCCAGCTTGGCTGCATAGGCAACTCCCTGTGCATGGTTGCCTGCGGACGCGGCAATCAGGCCTCTTTCCTTCTCTTCCTCCGACAGCGTGCTGATCTTATAATAAGCACCGCGCACCTTGTATGCACCGGTATACTGCATGTTTTCCGGCTTAAAGTAAACCTTGTTGCCGGTCATGGAAGAAAAGTATTCGCTGTAAATCAGTTTGGTCTCCTGTGTGACTTTCTGTACTTCTTCCGATGCTTCTTCAAATTTCTCTAATGTCAGTTCCTGTTCCATTGTTTTTTCCCTCGTTTTCTGTATGTTCTGCCTGCCCCATGGGGCAGGATTTTATGCTACTGCACCTGAAACAGTGCGTTTACGAAATCTCCGGAGTTGAATTTCTGCAGATCATCAATTTTTTCTCCGACACCCACATATTTGACCGGAATTCCAAGCTCAGACTGAATCGCGACCGCGATACCGCCTTTTGCCGTACCGTCCAGCTTTGTCAGAATGATTCCGGTGATATCTGCCACCTCCATAAACTGTCTGGCCTGAGCCAGTGCGTTCTGTCCGGTAGTGCCATCCAAAACCACCAGCGTCTCACGATAAGCCTCCGGATATTCTTTATCAATGATCCGGTTGATTTTTTTCAGTTCCTCCATCAGGTTCTTCTTGTTGTGAAGGCGTCCGGCCGTATCGCAGATCAGGACATCCGCATGACGGGATTTTGCCGCTGCAACCGCATCATAAATGACTGCTGCCGGATCGGATCCCTCCTGCTGTGCAATAATCTCCACACCGGCACGATTGCCCCACTCGGTCAGCTGTTCAATCGCCGCAGCACGGAATGTATCCGCCGCAGCCAGAATCACCTTTTTGCCGCTGTCCTTGAGCTGACCGGCCAGCTTTCCGATGGATGTGGTCTTGCCCACACCATTGACACCGATCACGAGCACCACAGATCTGCGGTTTTCGAATTCGTAGGCATTCTCCCCCAGATTCATCTGATCCCGGATGGAGTCAATCAGAAGCTGCTTGCACTCCGACGGTTCCTTGATGTGCTGCTCTTTCACCTTACTTCTCAGATCCTCCATGATTTTCATGGTTGTCTGAATGCCCAGGTCGCCCATAATCAGGGTTTCCTCCAGCTCCTCATAGAAATCTTCGTCAATTGCCGAAAATCCGCTGAAGATGGAATCCATGCCCGATACAATATTTTCCCTTGTCTTGTTCAGCCCCTCCACCAGGCGGCTGAAAAATCCTTTTTTCTTTCCTTCCATATACACTCTCCTTACTGATCCAGCTGGCTCTCGATCAGATTCACCGATACCAGTGTGGAAACACCTTTTTCCTGCATGGTAATACCGTACAGACGGTCCGACGCCACCATGGTACCGCGCCGATGTGTGATTACGATAAACTGTGTGTTTCTCGTCAGTTTATGTAAATATCCCGCAAACCGGTCAACGTTGGAATCATCCAGAGCCGCTTCAATCTCATCGAGGAGACAGAACGGAGACGGTTTCAGGTTTTGAATCGCAAATAACAGCGCAATCGCTGTCAGCGCCTTCTCTCCGCCGGAAAGCTGCATCATATTCTGCAGTTTCTTGCCGGGCGGCTGAGCAATGATCTGAATACCTGCTTCCAGAATATCTTCATCCTCCATCAGTTCCAGCGTTCCATGTCCTCCGCCGAACAGTTCCCGGAATACCCGGTCAAATTCTTCCCGGATTTCTTTAAATTTTTCTTCAAACTGTCTGCGCATGCCGCTGTCCAGCTCTTCAATGATTTTCAGCAGAGCCGCCTCTGCCTGAATCAGATCATCATGCTGGGACTTCATAAACTCGTACCGCTCGGACACTTCCTTGTAATCCTCAATCGCGTTGACATTGACATTGCCCAGGGCACGGATACTGTTCTTCAGCTCATCGATTCTTCTCCGGATCTCGGCCAGAACCGTCAGCTCCGGATTGCGCAGCGGCTCGGCGGTCGTAAGCGTCAGTTCATATTCTGACCACATGTAGTTGATGTGATGCTCCAGCTTTTCATCCAGCTTTTCCTTCTGACTCTGCAGCCGGAACAGTTCCTTGTCCAGACGGCTGATCCGTTCTGTCAGCTCTTCCCGTTTATTGAAAAAGCTGCGCTGTTCCTTCGCCATGCCTTCCTTCTTCACCGTCTGCTCCGCAAGAGCATCCGACAGAGTTCGGCGCTCCTGCATGGCATTTTCAATCAGTTCTTTCAGATGTGCGATTTCCTGAAGCTTGCCTTCGATGATCCGCCCGGAATCCCCGGTTCCTTCCGACAGTCCCTTTTTCTCTTCTCTGAGCTTTCTGATCTCATCTTCCACACGGCGGATGTTCTCTGTCACGAAATCCACCTTTTGTTTCAGTCCGGCAGCTTCCAGCCGGATCTCCTCAAGAGCATGGGACGATGACTCCCGGTGCGTCTTTGCTTCTTCCATCTGTGCCGTCATGGAATCAATATCTGCATGAACCTGCTCGCTCTGCCGCAGCAGTAGATCCGTATCCTGAGCAAGACTGCGGCGGTTTTCCTCGATCTCGCGAAGCTGTGTTTCCAGCTGACGGTTTTCCAATGCCAGATCCTGATAGGACTCCCGGATTTCATCCCGCTTATCCTCCAGCTGGCTGACATTCATCGCCTGTGTGTTCTGAGCCAGCGAAGCCTCATGACGCTCATTCTTGATCTGCTCCAGTTCCTCTCTCTTGCCGGTCAGCATCCCTTCTGCAAGAGACAGCTCTTCCTGCGTCCGCTCCGCTGCGGCAGACGCCTTACGGCAGATCGCTTCCAGTTCTTCCAGCTCGCGTTTCCGCCCCAGAAGATTGCTGGAGTTTTTGAACGCACCGCCCGTCATGGAACCGCCCGCACTGAGAAGTTCTCCTTCCAGTGTGACAATCCGCAGTGTATATTTGAATTTCCTCGCAAGAGCAATTGCATGATCAATCGTATCCACCACAACCACTCTGCCCAGAAGATATTTTACAAGGACCTGATATTGCGGCTCTGTTTGAACCAGATCACTGGCCAGCCCGATGACGCCCGGCTCCCGCAGCGCCTCCTGCTGAGAAAAACCGCCTTTCTGACCGATACTGGTCAAAGGCAGGAAGGTCACCCGTCCATACTTGTTTTTCTTCAGATATTCAATCAGCTGCTTGGCGGTCTGCTCCGAATCTGTCACTACATTCTGGATGCTTCCTCCCAAAGCCGTTTCAATCGCAGTTTCATATTTTTTCTCAGTTGTAATCAGATCCGCCACAACGCCGTGAATGCCGCGTACGCGGTCACGAACCTCCATCACCCGGCGGATACTGTTGCCATATCCATCGTAGCGTTCTGCCAGATTCCGCAGAGATTCCAGACGCGTATAAGCAGTGTGATACTCCTGTTGTCTCTCGTTCAGATTGCGCGTCAGACGACGCATCTCCTGTTCCAGGCGCTGTGCCTCTGTTTCACACTCTGTCTGAGCAATCCCTAGCGCGTCCAGACGCTCGGAAGCTTCCTTCAGTTTCTGCTGCTCCGCCTGAATCTGCTCATCCTGAACCGACTCATCACTCTTGAATTTCAAAAGCTTCTGAACCACTTCTGACCGGCGTACCTGCACCTGCTCCAGCATTGCCTCATAGCGCTGTTCCTTTGCTGTCAGAGAAGCCTTTTCATTGAGTCCGGCGATCATGCTGCTCTTGGCTTCCTCCATCCGCTGATCCAGCAGCATGATATGTTCATCTTCCCTGCGCAGCTGTTCTTCCGCAGTATTCTGTATCAGGCGGCTTTCCTCATAAGCCTTCCGAATGTCTCCATGCTCGTCCTGATAGGATGCAATCTGCCCTGATTTTTCATTGATCTCCTGATCAATGGCCTGAATACGGGCATTGATATGATCCGCGTTCATTTTCTCGGTATTGATCTGCTCGTTTAATACATTGATTTGACCTTCCAGATTGCCTTTCAGCATCTCAGTCTGACTGAGCAGTGTTCTTTTCTCCGTAATCCGGTCATCCAGTTCATTCAGTTCCTGCTCCAGCCGGTCGTATTCTGCCTTCTGATGCTCGGACTGTCCGGAAGCATCCTCCAGGTCTCCGGAGACGATCGCCTCCCGTTTCTCCACTTCCGACAGCTGATTCCGGATATTCTCCGTTTCCATCAGAAACAGGTTCACATCATAGGTTTTTAACTCTTCCTTCAGACTCAGATATTTCTTCGCCGCTTCAGACTGCCTCGCCAGAGGGCCGACCTGTTTTTCCAGTTCGGACAGAATATCGCTGACTCGCACCAGGTTCTGTTTCTCATCCTCCAGCTTTTTCTGGGCAATTGCCTTTCTCCGTTTGAACTTTACGATGCCGGCAGCTTCATCAAACAGTTCCCGCCGGTCTTCCGGTTTACCATTCAGGATCTTGTCGATCTGACCCTGTCCAATAATCGAATACCCTTCCTTGCCGATACCGGTATCATAGAACAGTTCATTGATATCCTTCAGACGGCAGGCACTGCCGTTGATCATATATTCGCTCTCACCGGAACGGTACAGGCGTCTCGATACGGTCACTTCGTCATAGTCAATCGCCAGCTGGTGATCGGAGTTATCCAGTGTAATCGCCACATAGGCAAATCCCTGCGGTTTTCTCAGCTCCGTACCGGCAAAAATCACATCCTGCATGCTGGCACCGCGCAGCTGCTTGATGCGCTGTTCACCCAACACCCAGCGAACCGCATCAGCCACGTTGCTCTTGCCGCTTCCGTTCGGTCCTACAATGCCGGTAATACCGTTGTGGAATTCAAACAGGATTTTATTGGCAAATGATTTGAATCCCTGTATCTCGATGCTTTTTAAATACATACATGCTCCTTCAGTTTCAGAATCCCGCGATAAGCAGCCATAGCTTCCGCAGCTTTCTTGGTTCTTCCGCTTCCTCTGCCGATCTCTTCCGTTCCCAGCATGGCACGAACCTCAAACGTCTTATTGTGATCCGGACCTTCTTCTCTCAGAAGTTCGTATTCCAGCATCTCCTGAGAAGATGCCTGAACCATCTCCTGCAGGATAGTCTTGCTATCATAAAAGAGCTGCTTGTGCTCGATATCATTCATAATAAAACGATGAATAAACTCTTTTGCATTAGCAAAACCACCATCCAGATAAATCGCACCGATCAGAGCTTCCATCGCATCCGATACGACAGAATGACGTTCCCTGCCGCCGGTAGCCTCTTCTCCCTTGCCCAGAAGCAGAAACGACCCAAGATCAACCTCTCCCGCACAGAGCGCCAGTGTCGGTTCACATACAATACTCGCACGCAGCTTGGTCAGCTCTCCTTCCGGCTTCTCCGGATACTTATGATAAAGGAAATCACTGGAAACCACCTCCAGCACAGCATCTCCCAGAAACTCCAGACGTTCATTACAGCCCAACTTGTCAATCCGGTGTTCATTGGCATAGGAGCTGTGGGTCATGGCATGCTGTAGCAGTTTTTTATTCTGAAACTGATAGCCTATTTTCTGCTCCAGTTCTTTCAGATTACGATTCATAATTCGACTCTCCTGTTCTCCCTGATGATGGAAGAGGGGCAGCGCAGCTTTGTGCACCAGCCCCTCTCCCATACGATCTGTTCCTGTATTAGTTTAATGCATTCTTGATCTGCTCTACCGCATCACCAACGGATACGATCTGCTCCGCTGCATCGGTCGGAATCTCGATGTCAAACTCTTCCTCGATGCCCATGATGATCTGGAAAATATCCAGAGAATCTGCGCCAAGATCTTCCACAAATGTAGTGTCCATGGTGATATCCTCTGTCTCCACGTTCAGTACCTCTGCGATAATACCCTGTAACTTTTCAAACTCCATAATTCCCTCTCCTATCTTTTATTGTTCTATGTCCTGTTCTTCGGCATCCAGGCTTTCCTTAATTTTTTCATTGATCTGCTGTTCTTTAAAGGTCACACACTGAATGATCGAATTGCGGATCTCGCCGGCCTTCGCATTGCCATGTGTCTTTACTACCAGTCCCTTCAGACCCAGCAGCGGCGCTCCGCCATATTGAGACGCATCAAACTTCTTCAGTGTCTCCTTCAGTGCAGGTTTGACAAGCAATGCGCCGATCTTGCTGCGCAGTGTCACCATCATACCCTTCTTAACCATGCTGATCAGCGTGGAACCCACACCTTCATACAGCTTCAGGATGACGTTGCCGGTAAATGCTTCACAGACAATGACATCCGCTCCTCCGTGAGGAATCTCCCGCGCTTCAATACTGCCTGTAAAATGAATGTCCCTGCAGGCTTTCAGCTTTGGAAAAGTCTCCTTCACCAGCGCATTCCCCTTCTCCTCTTCCGCACCAATATTCACAATGCCGACTCTCGGCCTGCTAATACCTATTACGTGTTCCATATAAATAGAACCCATACGTGCAAACTGTACCAGATGAGAAGGCCGTGCATCCACATTGGCACCACTGTCAAGCAGCAGAGACACACCTGTCTCTGTCGGAATCAGCGCACCAAACGGAGGCCGCTCCACACCTTTGAGCCGTCCGACAATCACCTGTCCGCCAACCAGAATCGCTCCGGAACTACCGGCCGAAACAAACGCATCTGCTTCTCCGTTCTTCACCAGATTCATCGCCACAACAATGGAAGAATCCTTCTTCCTGCGAATGGCATTCACCGGAGGTTCCTCTGTCTCGATCACTTCCGATGCTGGAATCACCTGAATCTGGTCCTTCGGATAAGAATATCCTTTCAATTCCTGGCTGACTACATCCTCCTTGCCCACCAGCAGAACCTGAATGTCCCTGCGGTCTGATACGGCTTCCACCGCACCTTTGATCACTTCTCCCGGTGCATTGTCGCCACCCATAGCATCCACAGCTACTTTAATCATAAAGCTACTCCTTTCCGGTCATCAACCGGGATATCCATTCCTAAATACTATACTAGATTATGTTTTATAAATCAATACTGTATTTTATCCTTTACACCAATAATGTTCACCATAATTATGTACCGGATTATCATCCCAAAAAGGGCGGTTTTCCGTAACTTTTTCCAAAGCAATTCGAAATCGCCTTAACTCATCAGAAGCAGGATATTTCTTTAAATCAGCAAGTGTTATATCTCTGGTAATCTTACATTTATAAAAATCCGTAATTTTCCAGATTTGGCCTGCGGCTTTTTCATGAACCAACTGAAAACAAAAAAGATTTTCAGATAAACTTTTGAGAAACTCTTCCACACTTTCAAATTGACCATGCAGTGATTTTTCGTTCAACAGAAACTCCATACTACCACCCCAGTAAAACATCCAGATCTTTATCAATTTGATCGAACAAACCGTCCCTTGTCTTCTTCACATGACCATTTTCATCCAATTCCACTGAAGCAGGCTCACTGAGCTGATTTTCTGACAGTATGAAAAAATAAATCTTCACTTTATCCAGAGAAATATGATCAGTCCTTATACATCTGCGAACTCCGTTGTAGATATGATCGCTATGCGTTTCCAACACAATCTGGAGACCGTTTCCTGCCAAAAAGGTCATAAATTCCACAAATTCCGCCTGTCCGGATGGATGCAGATGAATCTCCGGATTCTCAATCAGCAAAAGATCTCCTTTTTTACAGGATAAAGCCGCAATGATGATCTCCGCCATGTAGCTGACACCGGTCCCAACATTCTTGGGACGAATATCCTGTCCCAGCTTATCATTTCCATATGCCACACGAATCAATTCCGTTCCCTTGATTTCTTCTGCCCTCACCCTGTAACCAAGTATACGCTGCAGCCAATAATCCACCTGACCGGAAAAAGTCAATTTTGAAGTTCGATCATAGATAAAATCCGGCTCATCCAATTGATCCATCTCATGTTCAGAAAGGTAGTAGAACGCATATTCACACCGAACTCCGATGTGTTCTCCTCCATCAACAGATTTCTCGTAAGCATCCTTAACACCGACACGATCAGCAGTCAGATAAAGCACTCTCATTGATTTCTGAAAAGGAGTACCTGTTTTTTCCTCCTTACTGTCATTCAAAAATTCTTTACGATAAAAACAGGTGCCATTTTCATATCCATCATACACTGCTTCCAAACAAATCTTCTTACTTCCTGCAATTCTGTTCTTCACTTCACTGACAGTTCCAATATTCATATAGGGACCCGCCAGAGAACTGATGCTTTCCTGATACATTGCCAGCAATGCTTGAATAACCGTTGATTTACCGGCAGAATTCTTACCAGCCAGCAATGTGAGGTTTGCTAATTCCAAATCCACATTCTTAAAGCATTTTAAACCCTGAATTTTGATATTCCTTATCATGTCATCCCTTTGCCTTTCAAAATCATATCATAATGGTGGCTTATATTATTATAATTAACATCATCTTTTTCTATTCTTTCCCAAAATTTCCCACAACAAAGTATCTCATTGCAGCGTTCCTGCGCAATACACCCATCCAAAACCAGCCAGTACAAATTATATACGTAAGAAAGACAGCGAATCTGTATTTCCTTCCCACGGTTGTTTGAAAAGTATTTAAAACCTGCGTCTCTCATCCCCATACTGACCACAGATTCTGTCACCGCTTCAAACTCGTCAACCAAAAAATTTTCCTGATGTTCCTCAATCAGAGTATTTAACTGCTCTATCGTCTGATCTATCAAGAATTGCATTCCTACCATACTTTTTTCTTCTGATTGAATCATTTTTTGAAATACAAAACGATACATATATATTTGGAGAACTGCATACTGACGATTCAATGTCGAAGAACTGAAAAAGTAATTTTTTCCGTAAGACTTGTTGGCCAGTGACTTCAGAAAAACAATCGCATCATAATTCTGATACAAAGCATTTCTTATTCCCTGTTCTCTGCTGCAGCCCCATCGTTCTACACATTTTCCGATCTGAAGATGAAGATATTTTGGCGTCATATAATCAATCACCTGAAACTGAAGATTATGATTCATAATCTTTGATGTCACTCTGGGGACTTCAGTCTCTAACTGCGTAACCGACATACCCGAATACTCAGGAAAAGTATCCATATATTCCAATGTACAGGCATGATTTAAAAACTGAAATAACGCCCGAAGACGATCAGAAGATTCAAGTATCAGCCATCTGCCATCCTGAAGCTCTGATACATAAACAGCAGGAACCGCCGCGCCAAGCAAAATCAACTCTACGATTTCTGTAACCCGCTGCGTCCTTCTGGGCTTGAAAAGCACAGGAGCTTCAGGAAAAATAATTTTCCCTTTCCGCAGCATGTTCCAGGCATATTCAACAGAAATCCTTTTTTCACTGACATATATTGTCTTCTCCATATTTCGTACAACCTCATGGGAAATTTTCGCTTAACAGATTTATTATAAAGGATTATCAATCAGTTTACAACAGCAAAAAACACGCGAAAAAAGAGGAAGGAGCCGTCAGAAAACAGACAGCACCTTCATAGAATTACATATCATTTTGGGGAAGAGGAATACACGAATGCTCAGAAGTACACTGACGAAAACGTGTAAACATTCAAAAAAAGAACCCCAATCGATTTTGACCGGCGTTCTTTTTTGTCTGTTTCAATAAGCTTTTTCGACTGCTGAAAATTTTTATTAATTAATTTTCAACACTGACGATCTCTTTCTTGTTGTAAGAGCCACAAGCCTTGCATACTCTGTGAGGCATCATCAGGGCGCCGCACTTGCTGCACTTTACTAAGTTCATAGCGCTCATTTTCCAGTTAGCTCTACGTTTGTCACGTCTTGCTTTGGAAGATTTATTCTTTGGGCAGATAGACATGGTTTACACCTCCTTAAACTGTTGAAATAAATCCTGGATTACTGACATTCTCGGATCAGGCGAACTCCTGTCACAGGAACAGGTCATGTGATTCAAATTCGCACCACATCTATTGCAAATACCTTTGCAGTCTTCCTTACACAAAACTTTCATCGGCAGATTCAGCAATAGTTCGTTACTGAGTAACTGGTCTACATCCAGATTATAACCGCTTACATAGGGCTGTTCATCAAGATCTTCCACCCGCTCCTGCTCAGTTTTATTCATATCAAGCTCTTCTTCGATCGTCAGATCAAACGGAACATCTACCGGCTCCAGACATCTGCTGCACGGCATCTGTAATGTGAGTCTTGCACTTCCTTCTGCCAACAGTTTCCGATCTCCAAGGTTCTTTATATGAAGTTCAACTGGTTCTTTGGAAATAATATCACAGACTCCGTCAGGTGTCTCAAATGTTTCCATTTCAATATCCAGCGTGTAGTTTTTCTCTTTTCCATCTCTGGAAAACAGCTCTGTTAAGTTAATAAGCATATTAATCTCCTAATACGCACCTATGACATTATACATAGGTGCGCAGTTTTTGTCAACCAGATATTTTCATTTTATTGAAAATATTGAAAAATCTCAGATCAGGTCTCTGGTATCTCTTGCGATGGAAAGTTCCTCGTTGGTCGGGATCAGCATCACTTTTACTTTGGAGTTTGCAGAAGAGATCACTCTGTTGACACCTCTTACATTGTTCGCCTCATCGTCGATCTCAACGCCAAGATAGCCGAGGTAAGAGCAGATAGCCTTTCTGCTTGCAATATCGTTCTCACCAACACCTGCGGTGAATGCAATCGCGTCCACACCGTTCATTGCTGCGGTGTAAGCACCGATGTACTTCGCAACACGGTAAATGAATGCATCCAGAGCAACCTCAGCCAGATGATTGCCTTCCTTGCGGGCTGCCTCGATATCACGGAAGTCGCTGGAAACGCCGCCGCTCATGCCCAGAACACCGGATTTCTTGTTCAGGATATTCAGTACTTCATTGACATCCTTGTTCTCTTTGTTGCAGATGTACTGTACAACAGCCGGATCCACATCACCGCTTCTGGTACCCATGATCAGACCCTCAAGAGGTGTCAGCCCCATGCTGGTGTCCACGCACT
>JALFHZ010000134.1 GCA_022776445.1 Lachnospiraceae bacterium | reverse complement strand
GTCCCAGCATAATGCCGGAGAAAAGAAAAAGGACGGCAAATACAGCCGCCCCGCAAAGCAAAAGTTTCTGTTTCATAAAGTACCTCCGTTTCTGATTACCGCGCATAATCAGGTTGATTTTTTGATGCAGAAATATCCCGGCAATATTCGGGGTATCTGATTTTGATGCCCTCCATAAAATAAGGGGCGAACTCACAGCAAAACAGGTCATTAGGCGTAAATTCATCGCCCTGCCGTTCTCCGCTGTACCCATTCCAGAGATTAAAAGCGAGCTGACACACACGGACGGTTCCGCTGGTCTGCCAGCCGCCGTGCATCCCCTCCGGCATAATCCAGTCATTCTTGAAGTCAAACATCCGATTGATATTGGCTCTCGTTTCCGGAGCAATCCCCATTGCATAGAAGAACGCCCGGTGATGGGTGTCCTTCGGGAACCGGTTGACAAACGGTACCAGGGCGGAACCGTACTTAATCAGACCGCATCCGGCGTCGGCGTTGGTGACATAGCTCATCTGCTCATTGGAGATATTCAAAAGCCGAGCCAGCTTCTCCCGGTCAGAGGCCGCCTGATTAAGCATGACGATAAACTCAGAGTTGGAAAGCATGGTGCTGGCCTGCACGGAATCCAGCAGATATTCCACGTTCTGCGTGATGGCCGTCGGGTAGGCGTTCCTCTTTCTGAACTGACGCCATGCGCTGTTGAAGAAATTGCCGCTGTACTCATTTTCGAAAACTACATGGAACTCATCAATGAACACATGGGTGCACTTACCACGCTTCCAGTTCAGCGTAACGCGGTTGAGCATAGTGTCGGTAATAACCAAAAGACCGGTAGGCTTCAACTGTTCGCCCAGATCATGGATATTAAACACCACCACACGCTTATCCAAATCCACATTGCTGCCATGGCCGAAAATGTCCAGGGAACCGGTGGTGAACAGTTCCAGCGACAGGGCAATCTCCCTGGCCTTTTTCTCCGGCTGTTCCATCAGCTTTTCGCGCAGGGTGCAGAGGGTCGGGATAATGCCGGTTTCCTCCGCTTCCTGATATACCAAAGCCGTGCAGCGGTCAATGATGGACTTGTGCTGCGGGCCGACGCCGTGCTTGTCGATCTGCTCCACCAGCGACATGATAAACTGCGACTTCTCTACAATCGGGTTGTTCTCGCCGTAGCCCTCCACCATATACATGGCGTTCAAACGGTCTTTTCCGCCTGCCCAACGATCATCTCAACCGCTTCAATGAACGGTATCTACCGGACTTTGATCAGATAGTCCAGCGCCGTTTTTCCGCCGATACCACGGGAAAACCAGCACCATTTGCCGTTGGAGATTTTGAGACTGTCATGGGTTCGGGTGCAGTATGTGCTTCCTCCAAAATGCACCATCTCATTCGGCTCGTAGTTTTTGAGGTAGGTCAGCAAGTCCATTTCCTTTGCTTTTGCAACGACCTGTGGGGGAATATATGGCATAAAAATCCTCCTTTCCATAGCCATGAATTGACTGCCTGGGACAGTCCGGCTATGTAAAAGGCCGGCTGGAAACCCCAACCGGCCCAGGGCTGTTATCGCTCCTTTTCGTCTTTCTTTTTATGTTTTTGCACTTCTGCTTTAGCCCGATCCTCCACGGTCTGCCAGATGTCGTCCATGTGGCCGGTTTCTTTGTTCTCCCAATCCGCAAATACATCGGCAAGGGGGCTGGGCGATTTCAGCAGCGCTCTGGCCTGTGCGTCCGACAGATCGTGATATTCCAGCGACATCAGAATGTCCTCCCGCACCGTGTATTCATAGGCGTGATTTAGGATTTCCTCCGGGGGCTGGGAAAGCAGCCACGCCCGGTAGCTTTCCTGTTCGGCAAACATCTTTTCATATAGAGCTGTGTTCAGTTCTTCGTTAGTCAAGTTGTGTCACCTCCGTTCTGACATGAAAATAGCCGGAAGATCTCTGGAATGAAATCTTCCGGCTGTGTAATAAATCACTCTTCACCGTCATTCAACAATACTTGCTTCATCAAGGCAATTGTATACCTTTAGATGCTAAAAACAATTTAATCACATTATATAGA
>JALFHZ010000132.1 GCA_022776445.1 Lachnospiraceae bacterium | reverse complement strand
CGCTCAAAGAACAGATGCTTTTCCTGTCCTTGTATCACGACGGTGTAGCAATCTCCAGTCTTTCCTGTAAGGTCGGCGGGGCGGAAATCCTTTACTTTCTCAATGGTAAAGGTACGACCGTCATCCCAGATGATAGACTTTGGCTGCACATAGCCGGTGGAATCAAAGTCAGAATTGACCTTAACATAAATACGCTCAGTCTGAGATCGGCTGATTGTTCTCATGATTAACCTCCCATAGTCTGCCTGAAATATGACTACTTAAAAATAACATCGAGAGCCTGCGTTGTCAATAGAAAAAAGAACAAATGTTCTGGTAATGCGTGGCAGGACAAAATCGATTGACTTTTCTTTAGTAACCGTATTCCATGGAACATGATACGGGGGAGATTCTCATGGTCGGGATCAGCGATGATAAAAATAGTTTAAACATCCGTCAGCCGGCATATTGTGCATGCAGGCAAAGCGGCGATATTCCGGTTGATATTCTGACTGTTTTGGATTACAATTAATAAATGATTATGAAATTATAATGCTGATTAGTAATGAAATAACAAGGGTTTCCAGAAAAGTAACAGGAATGAGGAGATAGAACCATTGTTTTTTAAAACCATGCAAAACATTGCGGTCGACATGCTGGAGCCGTTATCGTATCTTCCGTATGGCGCGGCAGCTGGTATTTTGCTTGTGATGGCAACAGAGATCCGGAGGCGCTGCTGTGGGAAGGGCACATGGACGAAACGCCGCCGGATCCTTTGCTTTTTATACGGCGTATATTTTATGGTCTGCGCGGAGCAGACATTTTTATCAAGAGAACCGGGATCCCGTACCGGGGTGGACTGGCAGCTTTTCGGGACAATTGGAGGAAGTGCGCAGTCCTACGCATATTTTGTGGAAAATATTCTGCTGTGTATTCCGCTTGGAATACTGCTGCCATATGGATTTCGCAGGCTCCAGAAGCCGCAGTACTGCATTCTGGCCGGCATGCTGTTCAGCGTCGCACTGGAGGTTCTGCAGCTGGTGACGCAGCGTGGGCATTTTCAGGTTGATGATATCGTGACGAATACGCTGGGAACGGCGATCGGATGGGGCGTGTTCTGGTGGCTGCGGCGGAAGGGGGGAGAAAACTACTTAAGTAAATCGTAAGAAATCCGCTCTTGCATGGGCGGATTTCTTGTGGTATAAGTGTATTAATGATATTAGTACACTTAAAGGGTGGAGCAGGAAAGGAGTGTTTGCATGATTCTGCTTGATTATAAGGACAGCCGCCCGATCTATGAACAGGTGGTGGAGAAGCTTCAGGAACTGATGATCCTCGGTGTGCTGGAGGAAGACAGCCAGATGCCGTCGGTGCGGAGTCTGGCGATGGAACTGTCGATTAATCCGAATACGATACAGAGAGCCTACGGAGAGCTGGAACGAAGAGGGTATCTCTACACCGTGAAGGGGCGCGGAAGCTTTGTCGGAAGTATCCGGAGACTGAAGGAGGCCAAACGTGAGGAGCTGGAGCAGAAGCTGGTGATACTGGCACGGGAGGCGGTCGGACTGGGGATGAACAGTGAGGCATTTACGGAGATGGCCGGCCGGGCATTTGCGGAGCATGAAAAAAAGGGAGGGACTGACGTATGATAGAAGCGGTAAATCTGACAAAACGTTTTGATGATATTGTGGCTGTGGATCATATCAACGCGACGATCCGTACGGGGAGCGTGTTTGGTCTGATCGGAACCAACGGAGCCGGCAAAAGTACATTTCTGCGGATGGCGGCGGGAGTGCTGAGGCCGGATGAGGGAACCATCAAGATTGACGGCATGAATGTGTTCGAGCATGAGGAGGCGAAGCGGAAGTTTTTCTATATTTCCGATGACCAGTATTTCTTCAGCAATGCGACACCGCTGGATATGATGCATTATTACCGGATTGTGTATCCGGAATTTCAGGAAGAACGGTTCCATGGACTGATGAAGAATTTTGACTTGGATGAGCGGCGCAAGATCAATACGTTTTCCAAGGGCATGAAAAAGCAGGTGTCGGTGATCTGCGGTGTCTGTGCACAGACGGAGTATCTGTTCTGTGATGAGACCTTTGACGGGCTGGACCCGGTGATGCGTCAGGCGGTGAAGAGTATTTTTGCAAATGATATGCAGGAGCGGAATCTGACGCCGATCATTGCTTCACACAATCTGCGGGAGCTGGAGGATATCTGCGATCATGTGGGACTGCTGCATAAGGGAGGCATTCTGCTCAGCCGTGATCTGGATGAGATGAAGATGAACATTCACAAAGTGCAGTGTGTGCTGCAGCCGGGCATGGAGCCGGAGGATCTGGTGGGGCTGGAGCTTCTGAAGACGGAACGGAGGGGCAAGCTGCTGACACTGACGGTGCGCGGAGATCTGAGCAGGGTGGAATTTATCATGCAGCATGCATCACCGGTTTTCTACGAGACGATTCCATTGTCGCTTGAGGAAATCTTTATCAGTGAAACGGAGGTAGTGGGTTATGACATCAAAAAGCTTATATTTTAAACTGGTTCGGGAAGATCTGAAGCGGCGGCTCTGGGCGGCGGCTCTGATCGGACTGGGATGTTTTTTCATGTTTCCTGTGGTGGCTGCATTTCTGGCGGGAGAAATCCGGGATTTTGCAAGCTATGAAAAGGGGCTTGAGGCGTATACGCGTGATATGAGTGCGTGGCTGTCTTTTGATAATGCGTTTATGACATTCTGCATGATCGTTGCGGCACTGATCTGCGGACTCAGCAGTTTTTCCTACCTGAATGCGAAAAACAAGGTGGATTTTTACCACAGCATTCCGGTCATACGGGAGAAACTGTATGCAGTGAACTATCTGAACGGAATCCTGATTCTGGCGGTTCCTTACGCAGTCAGCATATTTGCGGCAGCGGTCATTGGCATTTCCAACGGCATGGAGGCAGCGAAGCTGTGGCCGTTGGTTCTGGACAGCTTTGTTCTGAATCTGATTTATTTTGTCCTGAACTATACGGTGGTGGTGATTGCATCCATGATGACAGGTCATCTGGTGATCGGCTTTCTGGGCTCCAACGTGTTTGCGTTTCTGATTCCGAGTATGGCGGGTATTCTGCAGGCATATTTTCAGGTGTTTTTTATTACCTACGTGGATCACAGTGAAACGCTGATGATGCGTCTGATGCATGTGTCTCCGGTGGTGGAGTATATTTATCAGGTGGCGGCTTATGCGGAACACCAGAATGTCTGGCCGGCGGCTCTGGCAGCGGCTCTGGTGGCGGTGCTGTTAGCCGTGGCCGGCTGCCTGCTGTATCGGAAACGGCCGTCGGAGGCGGCGGGAAAAGCGATGGCGTTTGGCGTGAGCCGTGTGATTGTCCGGATTCCGATCGTAATATCTTCTGCGCTGGGACTGGGACTGTTTTTCTGGGGCATGCGTCAGAACATGAGCTGGTCGGTGTTTGGAGTGATCTGCGGAGCTGTGATTTCTCACTGTGTGATTGAGATCATTTATCATTTCGATTTCAAGAAGCTGTTTTCACACAAGCTTCAGCTGCTGGGATGTACGCTGGTATCCATGGCTGTTCTGTTCACTTTTCGCTATGATCTGACCGGCTATGAGCGTTATCTGCCGGATGCGGAGAGCGTTCGGGAAGCGGCGGTCTGTGCATATTCCTTTAACAACTGGACCTCTTATGGTCAGGTCAGACAGCTGGATGACGGATCCTATACCTGGGATTGGAAAAATGCGAATGATTATATTTTTGAACATATGCATTATGGAGATACGGAGAATCTTCGTTCTATTGCCGCAGTCGGTGTCGATCAGACAGCCGAAGCGCGCAGAGCACGCTTTGCACGTACCGAGCCTGAGCGGGAGATGGCGGAGAAAGTGACGGCAGACGATTCTGAGAATCTGAATACACCGGAAAGCGAGGTTACGACAAGCATCACAATCCGCTATACGCTGCGTTCCGGACGTCATGTGTACCGGGGCTACAATGTCAGTTTGAAGGATATTATGCCGCAGATCGAAAAACTGTATCAGGATGAACAGTATCAGAAAGGTGCGTTTCCGCTTATGGAGCGGACTGTGGAGGAAATCGGAACCATCCGCTACAAGGAGGAGAGCCGTTCGGTCGGCTTAAATCAGATGACGGTTTCGGAAAAACAGGAGCTTCTGGATGCATACCGGATGGAATTTGCTTCTCTGACCATGGAGCAGATGAAGACGGAATACCCGATCGGGCTGATCCGTTTTACCAGAACAGAGGATGAAAAGGCGATCGAGTGGGAGCGTCTTCAGTGGGAATGGAGAGAGCGGAACGGGCAGGTTTATTCCAGAAGCTATGACGATGGCAATTTTGCCGCTTATGACTATTATCCGGTCTATCCTTCGTTCGCACAGACGATCCGTCTTTTGGAAAAGCAGGGTCTGAGACCGGGAAGCTGTCTGGGCGATCTGGATATTCAGAGTATCAAAATGATATGCTATTCGAACACAAAGGAAGAAGCGGTGAGCGTCATGATCACGGATCCGGAGGAGATTCGGGAGCTGAAACCGCTTCTGGTTCTGGGCAGACGAGGATACTATAATGATTTCTGCCAGATGGATAAGATCTATGGAGAGATTGTGATGACCGAGGATGGAGAAAGCTCGATCGAGAATGTGAACTTTGTCCGCGGGACGGTGCCGGAGTTTGTGAAGGAGCGGCTGAGGGAGGCGATGAAGTAAGTCACTGCACTTAACAGCGGATCATATCCCGGATCACTTCTCCGGCGATCAGAAGCCCTGCCACGGGCGGTACAAAGGAAATACTTCCCGGTACCGCCCGCTTGTCCGTCGGCTCTTCATTGGGGAGTACCGGGGTCAGGGGCTGTTCTTTCGAGTAGAGCACCTTCAGGTGCGTGATGCCGCGGGCCTTCAGCTCTCGGCGCATCACACGGCACAGCGGGCACACAGAGGTCCTGGTGATGTCGGCGATCTCAAACCGTTCGCCGTGGAGCTTGTTGCCGGTGCCCATGGAGGAGATCAGCGGGATCTGCCGGGCGGAGGCGTATTCTGCCAGAGCAAGCTTGGCTGTGACGGTGTCAATGGCGTCGATCAGATAGTCAATCGGGCCGATGCCGTCCAGAAGCGGTTCCAGATTGTCCGGCAGCACAAAGGTCTCGAAGGTATCGACCTGTGCCTGCGGATTGATATCCAGAATCCGTTCTCTCATGACATGGGTCTTGTATCGGCCGACCGTACTGTGGTACGCAATGCTCTGGCGGTTGATATTGGTGATGGATACGGTGTCATTGTCCACCAGCACCAGATGACCGATGCCGCAGCGGGCCAGGGCCTCGATACAGTGGGAGCCGACGCCGCCGACGCCGAATACCACAACGGTACTGCCTGCGAGCCGCGCCTGATTCTCCGTGCCGATCAGCCGTTCTGTTCTTGAAAATTCCTGCATATGCTTTCTGTAAACTCCTTTTCGTAGGATGATGGCTGTATGAATGGTTACATGAGGTTCTGATCCGGCTTCTGCCGCTGTTCCTCGATCAGATCGGCCAGCGTGACGTGGTCAACCACCTGGTCGATGGCATCCTTGATCTGCTTCCATACGGTAAGGGAAACACACTGTCCTGCGCGGTCACACTGATTGACCTCATCATCCAGGCAGCTGACAGGGGAAAGGCTTCCCTCTGCCTGCCTCAGGATCATTCCCACGGTGTATTCTTCTGCCGGGCGGGTCAGCATGTAGCCGTCCTGGGCTCCGCGGATGCTGCGCACATAGCCCGCGCGCAGCAGTACGGTCACGATCTGTTCCAGATATTTTTCGGAAATGCCCTGACGTGCTGCCACCTGACTGATCTTCGTGCACTGATTCGGGTTCAGCCCGAATTCGATCATCATGCGCAGCGCATAGCGCCCTTTTGTAGAAATTTTCATGTCGGTTCCTCTTTTCTATTGGAATTCCTGTTCAGGTATGTAGTCATGACTGATAATCCATGCAGTTATTGTACAAAATAATAACGGAAAAGTAAACTGGGCGTGGCTTCCTTTTTTGCGTCAGTCGTGCTATGATGTAGACATACACTACCTGAGGAGGAATCAGATATGACAGATGGATTTTTTCGTGTGGCGGCTGCCACACCTAAGATAAAGGTTGCGGATCCGGTGTTCAACCGGGAAGCGATCTGCGGGCTGATTGAGGAAGGAAGCGCGCAGGGCGTCGGGATGATGGTGTTTCCGGAGCTTTGTCTGACAGCGTATACCTGCAGCGATCTGTTTTCCCAGTTCCCGCTTCTGAGGCGGGCGAAGGAGGAGCTGCGCAGCATCGTGGAGTTTACGAAGGGCAGACAGATGCTGGTGTTTGTGGGACTTCCGTGGGAACATGGCGGCAAGCTTTACAATGTGGCTGCGGCTGTCTGCAACGGAGAACTGCTGGGCGTTGTGCCTAAGACCAATCTGCCGAACTATTCGGAGTTTTATGAGCAGCGTCATTTCACTGCGGGGATGGAGCTCCCGGTGGAGACCGACTGGTTTGGCGGGAAGGTTCCGATGGGAACCAATCTGCTGTTTGCGTGCCGGGAGATTCCGGAACTGGTTGTGGCGGCGGAGATCTGTGAGGATGTGTGGGTACCCTGTCCGCCGAGCATCCGCCATGCGCTGGCAGGCGCGACGGTGATTGCCAACTGTTCCGCCAGCGATGAGGTAGTCGGCAAGGACGCGTACCGGAGAGAACTGATTACCGGTCAGTCTGCGCGTCTGATCTGCGGTTATGTCTATGCCAATGCCGGGGAGGGAGAATCCTCCCAGGATCTGGTGTTCGGCGGACACAATATCATCGCGGAGAACGGAACGCTTCTGTCGGTTTCCCGCCGGTTTGCCCCGGAGACGATTACTGCGGATATGGATCTGGAGCGTCTGGCCAGCGAGCGCAGACGTACGACCACATTCCCGGCTCAGGAGGACGGCGAATACTTTACGGTGGAATTCTCCCTGGATACAGCCGCGATGGAGCAGAAGCAGAAAGAGAAGCTGCTTCGCCGGATCGACAGCCGCCCGTTTGTGCCGCATAATGAGGCGGAGCGAAGCAAACGCTGTGAGGAGATTTTTACCATTCAGGCCATGGGACTTAAGAAACGTCTCGAACACACCGGGATCAGGCATGCGGTGATCGGTATTTCCGGCGGTCTGGATTCGACACTGGCGCTTCTGGTTATGGCACGTGCCTTTGATATGCTTGAGATTCCGAGAAACCAGATTCATGCCGTGACCATGCCGTGTTTCGGCACGACGAACCGCACCTACCAGAACGCCTGCGCACTGACCCGCAAGCTGAGAGCGACGCTGTCCGAGGTGGATATCCGTGCGTCGGTTATGCAGCATTTTTCTGATATCGGCCACGATCCGTCGGTTCATGATGTGACTTATGAGAACAGCCAGGCGAGAGAACGTACGCAGGTTCTGATGGATACGGCGAATCAGGTGAACGGACTGGTCATCGGAACGGGCGAGATGTCGGAGCTTGCGCTGGGCTGGGCGACCTACAATGGCGACCATATGTCCATGTATGGGGTCAACGCGTCGGTGCCGAAGACACTGGTGCGCCATCTGGTGCGCTATTATGCGGATACCTGCGGTGAAGAGGAGCTGCAGGCTGTGCTGCTCGATGTGCTGGATACACCGGTCAGCCCGGAGCTTCTGCCTCCGGAGGGCGGTGTGATCTCTCAGAAGACCGAGGATCTGGTGGGGCCTTACGAGCTGCATGATTTCTTCCTGTATTATGTGCTGCGTTTCGGCTATATGCCGTCCAAGATCTACCGGATGGCTGTGCGGGCATTCGACGGGGAGTATGATGAGGCGGTGATTGAGAAATGGCTGAATGTGTTCTACCGCCGGTTCTTTGCACAGCAGTTCAAGCGTTCCTGTCTGCCCGACGGCCCGAAGGTGGGTTCGGTTGCGGTATCGCCGCGCGGAGATCTGCGGATGCCGAGTGATGCTGCAAGGCGGATCTGGCTGGAGGATCTGGAACATCTGCATGAATGAGAAAGGACTACGGAATAACGTGATAAGCAGTACAACAAACAAACAGGTGAAATATGTCAACGCACTGATTAAAAAATCCAGAACCCGCCGCGAGGAGGATCTGTTCGTGGCAGAGGGACTTCGGATGTGTTCGGAGATTCCGAAGGAGCGGATCCGTACCCTTTATATCTCGGAGAGCTTTCGGAAGCATCCGGAGTGCGCGAAGCTTACACAGGGTGTGCGCCATGTGGAGGAGGTGACCGACGAGGTTTTCCGGGCTCTTTCCGATACGCAGACACCGCAGGGAATTCTGGCTCTGGTAAAGCAGTACCATTATTTACTGGACGAGGTGGCCGTGACAGCGGCGCAGACCGGGAAGCCGGCGCTTCTCATGGTGCTGGAGCGGCTGCAGGATCCGGGCAATCTGGGAACCATTATCCGGGCCGGAGAGGGTGCCGGAGTGACCGGAATCCTGATGGATTCGGACACCGCCGATATCTACAACCCGAAGGTGATTCGTTCCACCATGGGTTCGGTGCTTCGGGTGCCGTTTGTATATACGGAGGATTTAAAGTCCGACCTGGAGACGCTGAAGGGCAGGGGAATCCATCTGTACGCGGCGCATCTGAAAGGCGTGCGTTCCTATGATCTGGAGGATTACCGCGGAGATACCGGCTTTCTGATCGGCAATGAGGGCAATGGTCTCAGCGATGAGATTGCGGATATGGCGGATACCTATGTACGTATCCCGATGGCCGGTCAGGTGGAATCGCTGAACGCGGCGGTGGCATCTTCGGTTCTGATGTTTGAAGCGGCGCGGCAGAGGCGGCTTTGAACCTGGTTGTTCAAGATTGGAAAATACGATAAGATACAGACCGTGCGGAAGAAAAGGGGGGATTTGATGATACCGGTCTACTGGCTGATTGCATTTGTAGTTTTTGTGGGGATTGAGATTGCCACGATGGCTCTGACGACGATCTGGTTTGCGGGCGGTGCGTTTGCCGCGTTTCTGGTATCGCTGACCGGCGTCGGGGTGGAGCCCCAGCTGGCGGTTTTTCTGATAGTTTCTTTTATTCTGCTGTTTCTGACAAGGCCGTTTGCGGCAAAATATATCAACAGCAGGACGGTGAAAACCAATGCGGAGAGTCTGATCGGCTGCAAGGCGCGGGTCACGGCACAGATTGACAATACACTGGGGCTGGGAACGGCTGTGGTCAACGGACAGGAATGGACAGCGCGTGCGCTGGATCCGGATGAGATCATTCCGAAGGGAACGATGGTCCGCATTGAGAAAATACAAGGTGTGAAGCTGTTGGTGAGCATTTGGAAGGAGGACTAATCAAATGGGTTTTATTGGACTGACATTTTTTATGATATTGCTGCTGGTGGTGCTTCTGGT
>JALFHZ010000120.1 GCA_022776445.1 Lachnospiraceae bacterium | reverse complement strand
AAGACCTGAACCACCGGTGATCGGGAATTCTACTCCCTTATAGTTATTAATTGTATAAGGATTAGCAAGTGAATACTCCGTTTCGCTTCCATTGACCTTATAGGTAATCTTATTGCTTGAATCAAATGTCACCTCTAATTTAATTGGTTCTGACAGCACCATATATCCTGGTGCAGTTGTTATTTCATACAATAAATACCGATTATTCGTTCCATCATGCTCTAACTGAATTGATACAGTTCCATCTGCCTTGGTTCGAATACTAGACTCAAGCGGAATCTCACTAGCTTTATTCCAATCAACATTCGCCTTATATAACGCAAATGTTACTTTTGTAACATCATCATCATTTCCCGCATTAACCAAAACCTTTCTAAGTTCCAAACCAGCATTAGCATTTTTCCATTGAGCGTATAATACAGTATTTTCATTTAAGGTGATCATCTCATTTGACTGATACCATGTACCGGTACCATCTGTTTTCGTATTCCATCCTGTAAACACATAACCAGGTCTGCTGAATATAGAATCATCTTTTACTGTTACTTGTGCACCTTTATTATACGAACCGCCAGATGGAGTTTTACTGCCAGAAGCATAATCTGTACAATTAAGATCATACGCTAAAGTAACTTTTGACCTTTTTAAAAGCACACCATCAACATGCCAATAACCATCTGGATTTGTCGGTATTTTTATAACATACCATAAAACATAATAATCACCGCTATTTTCATCAAAATCTGCTTCAGAAAGTGACTCTATATCATAGTATTTTTTAAGTGAGTCAGGATAATTATTCATAGCAGTTACCATCGCTGCTACTGTCGGTGTTTTATTTAAATTATCTAAAACAGCTTCTCCTGTCGGATCCGTTACGAATTTTGCTTCTTTTAATACAGTTTCACTCTCAGCAAAATACATTCCAGAATTTGTATCATGACCGGTATATGCTGCCGCTTGCTCACTTGATGGTTCATTTTGAATGACACCATCCAACCGAATAAAGAAATGAACATCTTCCGAAGGATTTTCTTCTACCCATATCGCATATAATGTAATGCTCTCGTCTACAATAATTGAAGTACCTGGTCTATAGATTACAATTGTTCCTTTTCCGATATCCTCTGCGCTTGCATTACCTGTTTTGCTCCATCCAACAAATGCATAACCATCTTTGACTAAATCATTTTGATCGGGTAGTGTAATCTCACTGCCAGCCACATCAACTATCACAGGGTTTGGAACTGTACCGTTAGTTGCACCATTACCATTAAAGGTTACAACAGGCTTATTGCTCTTAAACTGAAAATAAACAGTCTCTATAGGATCGGAATAATAATAACCAAACAACCAGCTTCTAGTACGATATAGTTTACCATTATCCAAGTAAATTGTAGAAATAGTAGTCGTACCATTTAAACTTGTTGTAGCTTTTACAAAGTCATAGCTGCTCAAAGACCCATCCTGATTTTTAATCTGCGTAGCAACATCCGATACTTGCGTCGAATCATCGGTTAATGTAACTGTAACCTCTCCGCCATTTCCTATCTCTGTTCCATTTTCATCCACAACATGAATAGTCAAACTTCCAGATGTGTCATTTTTCGTAAACATTACTGTATAAATTGAGAAATGTTCCGCATTAAACTCCACTTTTTCAACACTCTCACTTTTCGGAACAGCTACAGTATCAGATACCTTATCCAATTTTGCTACATCATCTGTTAAAACTACATGTTTTGTTGCATCAACAACTGTATCTACATGCATAATCTCAATACTATCAGCATCCTTACTCTTTTCCTTGATTGCCTGACCAGAAAATTCTACCTTTACATAACCATTTTTATTCCAGCTATCATTCAATTGTTTCCCTGTAGCATCAGAAAGTGTAATATCGTATGCCAGCATGGATGTTACTTCAACCGTTCCCTCTGTTGCCTCCCGCTCAACTTTTTCCTTTAAAGCGTCCGCTACCTGCTCCGTCACTTCTTCCACACTCAGCGTCGTCCCAGCCGGAAGGATTCCTTCTTCTGCGGATACGGTAATCGTAACTCCGTTGACTGTCTTTTCCTCATGGAATTCCGGATGGCTTCCCAGCACTTCTTCCGCCAGGATTACCTCAATCTCCTGGTCTTCCTGTACATCCGGGATCACATAGAATGCTGTGCCTTCTTCGGCATCTTCCAGATCCGCATTGGACTTTGTCGCATCGGAAAGGCTTGCCAGATCAGCTTCATCGGCCAGTTCCACCTCTTCTCCGTTTGCCAGCACCTGTTCGATCACATAACCAACCTGCGGCGTTACGCTGAAATACAGGTCTTCGCCCTCTGCTATGTAGGAAGGTCCTTCCACTTCTGCAGTTCCCAGAGGATCCACGGAATAATCCACTGCATAGCTTCCAAATGCCTCGATTCCTTCCAGGTCTTCTACTGATACCTTAAATGCTCTTGCATTAGCGGAATCCCAAATCGTTACTGTATTGTATGGTTTTCCTTCCAGATCGCCCAGTACAACAATTGCGTTTTCCCCGTCTGCATTCACATCATCAATCAGCATCTGTCCATCTTCCGGAGCCTCAGTTCCTTCCGTGACTGATCCTTCGGTTGTTTCTTCTACCGCCGCTTCTGTAATTTCCTCTGTGCTGCTTTCCTGTTCCTCTGTTTCCTCAGATACTGCCGCACTGCTGCTTTCCTCCATAGCTACTTCTTCCGACTCTTCGTCCTCAGTATCTGAAGCCGCTGTTGCTGTTGTTTCTTCTACAGAACTTTCATTTTCCTCCAGCTCTTTCTCTTCCGTTTCTTCTATGGATTCTGCCGCAGTCTCCTCAGACTCTTCCATCGCTTCCTCTTCTGTCTCTTGCTCAGTTTCTTCCTCCGGCGCTTCCGTTGTCTCTTCTGATTCGTCCAGGATGACAACCGCTGTCTCTTCCTGGGTTTCTTCCGGCGTTCCCACACGGTCTACCAGATGATGGGACATTCCAACCAGTTCCCCTGACTCGATTTCCGGTTCAATGACTACTTCCGATTCCGTGGCAGCTTCTTCTTCGGTTTCTTCCGCAGACTCGATCTCAATCACAACCGCTTCCGTTTCTTCTTCCGGCTGTTCTTCCACTACTGCTTCGGTCTCTTTTGTTTCTGCCTCTTCCGGTAATGTTTCTGCTGCGGTGTCTTCCATCTCAGCTTCCTGCGTCATTTCCACCGTTTCTTCTGTTGCCGTGCTCGCCTCCAGGCTCTCGCTTCCGTCCGGCGCTTTCGTCTCGGTTTCCTGCTCCGGTTCGCCTTCTCTGGCTTCCGCATTTCCCTCGGTTCCGATCAGCTCCGCCCCCAGAGTCTGCGGCATGTCATCAATCATGATCGTGTTGCTGTAATCTTCCACATAAACTGCGGTTTCCCCATCTTCCACATTGGCCGGATTCGGGTTTACCGTCACACGATTTGTCTCATATCCGTCCACATTGGCACGGAACGTAACAACCATATCGCTCTCATTGATAAAGAGGAATGCCACATCTTCCGTAGCCGCGTTATAAAATACCTTTACCGAGGTTCCGTCCGGTGCATAATCATCATTCACCGGCACGTCCAGTTCATATACAGCTCCTTCTTTCTTCCCAAGAAGTTTTTCGTACGCGTTCTTTAAGGTCTTTGTCTTTGCTTTCAGGTTCAAGTCTGCAAAATCAAACACCTCCGCGGAATCACATGCTTCCCGGATGGCTTCCTTCAGTTCCGCCCCATCCACAAGGAACAGCGCTTCCTCTTCCTCTCCCACTGCAAACGCAACATGCAGGTTGGTTCCGATATTCATACATGTCAAAACCAGCGTCAGTATAAATGCAGTGATCCGTCTGTAATGTTTTCGAAATACCCTTATCATGCTCCTCACTCCTTTTCCCCTCTATATTTCAGATACTGGTGGATCAGACGGACCAGCTCCATGCCGCTCCGGAACCCGATCCGTCTTTTTCCGATCTGTAGGATTCCCTGTATGCTCCGGTTTTCTCTTCCGTAAACCTGTATCAGAAGATTCCGGGATCGGCCGTTTTCTCCGCTTCCTGTCCCGGCCGCATGTCGTAGCCACCCGTCTTCCATCGCCCGCTCATTCACATAGCGGTAATCCATGGATGGTTTTATGGCCTTTTCCTGATCCAGAAGTTCCTCTGTCATAAGGAGCATCTGGTCCAGTCCCTGAAACTGCAGCTCCCCATCCAGAAGCAGGGAACGCAATGTCCCGCAGGCCAGCCGGTTCCGGTATGAATGGATCCGGATAAATACGGCACATGCTGCTTCCTTCCGATGACTTATCTCTGAATTATGTATCTGTTTCATCAACAACCCTGCCATCTTCCTTTCCGTCTGCACTGTTACAACGGAATATACCTTATGTTGTAAAATGGAGTGGCGGTAAATCCTCATTCTCATCCCGTCGGGTTACATTTTTTATAAAAAAATTACAAGCAATTTAGCTGAAGAAATCCGTGTTTTTTCGGCCTTTTTTGCGTACAAAAAAGTGCAATTTTAGCAATTATATTTTCTCAGGGTTGTTTCATGAAGAAAAATTAGAATTGAATAAATCCCTTTAAAATTGAGGGTTACCAGGAATTATACATTT
>JALFHZ010000073.1 GCA_022776445.1 Lachnospiraceae bacterium | reverse complement strand
CTCAGACAAGGTAAAAAATGTTGTCCTATAACTTTTGATGGAGGGGGAATTCCTCCTTCCGTTATATCTATATAGATTTATTAGATTTGGACTTTGTAACTATTAATCAGTAGTCATTCTTGACTATACCATTATTATACTAGGAGGATGAAACGTGACCGATAAAGTCAAAATCCGTGTAAGAGGACTGAAAAAGAGCTTCGGCAACCTGGAGGTTTTAAAAGATATTTCCCTGGATGTTTACGAAGGGGAAGTCGTGGTTCTGCTCGGCCCAAGCGGCAGTGGAAAATCCACCTTTCTGCGCTGCATGAACCGGCTGGAAACCTCCACAGAGGGCAGCATACAGGTAAACGGCACAGAAATACTGGACCGGCATGTAGACATTAACAAATTACGGGAAAATATCGGCATGGTTTTCCAGCACTTTAATCTTTTTCATCACCTGACTGTACTGGAAAACATGATTCTGGCGCCGATAGAGCTGAAAAAAGCCTCCCGAAAGGAAGCAGAACAGATTGCTCTGGACCTTCTCGCCCGGGTCGGTCTGGAAGATAAAAAAGATGCTTACCCACATCAGCTGTCCGGCGGGCAAAAACAGCGAGTTGCTATTGCCCGGGCACTCTGCATGCATCCGGATATCCTGCTTTTTGATGAGCCAACCAGTGCTCTGGATCCAGAGATGGTCGGAGAAGTGCTGAATGTCATGCAGGATCTTGCAAAAGAGGGCATGACCATGGTTGTCGTTACTCACGAGATCGGATTTGCCCGCGAAGTGGCTGACCAGGTTGTATTTATGGATGGCGGCTATATCGTGGAGAAGGGGACACCGGATGAAGTGATCAACCATCCGAAGGAACCGCGAACCATCGATTTTCTCAGCAAAGTTTTATGAAACCGATTAAATATTTTTTCTCTGTCAATACTCCTGTTAGAAATAAAAATCGAACAGGAGTTTTATTTATGAGAAAACGACATCCAGCTGACCATTTCATACGAACTAATCTTGCGCTTTGCGGCACCTTTCTTTTTCTTGCATTCCTCATCTGGATGGGAGGAATTCGATCCGGCCAGGAAACTCTGGCAGAACGTATCTCCCCCTACGTTCTGCGTTTCCACATCCTGGCCAACAGCAACACTCCGGCTGATCAGGGGGTAAAGCTTGAGATACGAAGTCTGATTCTGGACTACATGCAAAAGCAGATAAATCCAGAGGCAGGGAAATCAGAAACACAGCAGTGGCTGATGCAGGAAAAAAACAACATCGAAACACTGGCCGACCAATATCTGAACGATCATGGGTTTGCCTATCACACAAAGCTTCAGCTTACGCGGTGCTATTTTCCCTCCCGCACTTACGGATCCTTCACATTTCCCTGCGGCTTCTATGACGCTGCCCGCATTACACTGGGAAGTGGAAACGGACACAACTGGTGGTGTATTCTGTATCCGCGGTTCTGTTTTCTGGACGCTTCCTACAGCGGAGTTTCCGCGGAAAGCGAAGCGAAACTCCGCTGCTTAATCAATCAGGGCGACTTCCTCGCTTTGGAGGAACATCGCCCTGACATCAAAATCCATTTCAAATGGTTATCCTTTTTTAATCCGCGTTGACCAGACCTTTGACAGCCCATCCATATGTCTCAATTGCCAGTCTCAGAGAGGTATCAGCTGCGTTGTAGGCAGCTTTTTTCTGATAATAGCTGATCTGGGTTCCCAGATAATCAGCCTCTGACATCAGACCAACCTGATACATCCGTTCATAGCCATCTGCTGATTTCTGCGCTGCCTCAAAACCGGCTTTCGCACCTTCAAATGCGGATTTCCTGGCAAATACATCATCATACAGTTCCTTCATCTTGATCGTCATCTTCTGGTCTCCCTCGTTGATGACCCCCAATCTTGCCTCCACCCCGGCATTTGTCTTTCCAGATGCGGAACGACGCTGGCTGATTAGTTCTGTGTTATTACCGATTGCTTTTCTGGTATCTTCTTCCAGATTCATTTCGTCAATTTTTGAAAGATCCACAGTCGGAATCTCGGCAATCTCCGGATTTGCATCGGCCGGCCATCCGGCCAGAGAACAGAGCGTCGGCTTCATCTGCATCAGACCACCGTCGATGGTCTGAAGAGTACTGAGTGCCGAAAGCTGATTGGTCTGCGCGGTTACAACCTCCTGTGGCGTAGCCAGACCAACCGCCTGCTTATTGACCATAATCTGATACTGACGGTCATACAGCTGCTGCAGATGCGACACCACATCCCGCTGTTTTCTCGTCGAATCATAGGTGATCATCAGAGACTGAACTGCCTTCGTCAGCTGATTCTCTGCTTTCTGAAGAGAATTCTTGGTTCCGGTACTCAAAATACCTTCTACAGAAGTATTCATACCGGTAATCACTTTTCCGAGAATGATATCCTGCGTCGTGTACTGGATGATCCCTTCCATGTTATATTCATCCTTCGCACGGTCTTTCAGATTTTTCATTTTGTGGCGGTAACCTTCGAGATCTGCCACACCCTGTTTTAAATCATCCTGCACTTCTTTCAGCTGATCCCAGGTCTGTGAAATCTGAGTATTGAATTCATGTACCAGCATCGGTACTTCATCATATTCCAACACATCATCCGTCAGTTTTGCCCAGGTCTCTGCGTCATACCCTTCTCCAACCCGGTCTGACAAAGGTCCTGCTGCATACGCCGTCATCGGGCAGACCGAAGTCACCAGCATACCGGACATCAGTAATGCAGCTGTCCATTTTCCGTAAGTCCTCATATCCTTCACCGCCTTATGCTCCGGCAAGGCCGTTGACCTTCCACTGATAAGTCTGGATTGCCTGGAACAGATTCAGTTCTGCCACATCCACTTTCAGACGACCGACTTCCGTGGTATTGCTCTGGGTACGATATTCCAGCTGAGACATCTCTCCGGTTGCCACCTTACGGTCTGCCACCTGCTGGTTCTGTTGTTCCAGACCATACTGAGCCACAGCCAGATCATAGGAAGTCTTTGCAGCCAGCACCGACTGATAGCTTGCAGACAGCGTTGCATAAATGCTTCGCTCCGTTTCTGCGACTGATGTCTGCAGCGTCTCTTTCTTATCTTCACTCTGTGCATTCTCCAGCTTACGAATATTAATCAGCTGGGTATAGCTGTTGGCTAATGCCGTATCCCGGTCTGCCTCCGGGTTCATGGAAGCAATCTGATCCATATCCACTGCCGGAATCTCACGGATCTCCGGCGTATCATCCGCCTTCCAGCCCAGCATTACCTGAAGCTTCTGTCTGCCCGTATCGATCGCTGTCTGCGTATTCTGAATCGTCTGATCTGCATTGTGCACGCTTTCCAACGCAGTCAACACCTCCACATCGGTTGCCATACCGGCTCCGAGACGATTCAGTGCAGACTGATAACTGTCCTGCTGTATTTCCCTTGACTTCTGCGCAATCTGCAGCTGAAGCTGGTTCAGATAATAATTAATCATCTCGGTCTGTGCAGAAGCAACCAGATTTGCCTCGGTCTGACAGTTCGTCATATACTTGACATAACTGTCTTCCAGTGCATCA
>JALFHZ010000035.1 GCA_022776445.1 Lachnospiraceae bacterium | reverse complement strand
CGTTGGCGTACTGAGCTGTCCGCTCTGGCTGATGCCCAGAACAAAAAACAGCACCAGACTGATCAGAAACGGCGGAATCGTTGTCCAAAGCATCGCGCGAATGTGATCACCCAGCTTTGCCCCTGCCACTGCCGGAGCCAGGTTCGTCGTATCAGAAAGCGGGCTTAACTTATCTCCAAACATGGCGCCGCAGATCACCGCACCGGCTACCATACCCGGATGAATGCCCATCGCATTGCCGATCGCCATCATGGCAACACCGGCCGAACCTACGGAGCCATAGCTGGTTCCCGTCACCAGGCTCAGCACCGAGCAGAACAGCAGAGTCAGCGGAAGAAGATACGATGGGTTAATTCCCTTCAAACCATATACAATGATCGTCGGAATCGTTCCACTCTGCAGCCAGGTGCCGATCATGACACCGATCGCCATCAGAAGTGCCATTGTGGGCACCACCACTTTCAATGCATCAAATGCCCCTGCCTGAATCCGGCTGTAGTCTATCCGGAGCACAAGGCAGAACAGGTACACGATGATCCAGCTGAAAAACAGGCCGATCATCGGTCCGCCGGTTTTCAGACGAATGCAGGTTGCCACCGAGACAATGATAAGGAGAAGCAGAAGGATGCTCTGTATACCATTCAGCTTCTTCTCGTTTTCTTTTGTGTTCATAGTTCCATTCCCTCCAATTTAATACTTCAACGCTTTTAACTATTAAAGCATTCAGCTATGAAATTATACTACGAACACGGATAATATGCAAGTAGGTGTTTTACGCTTTCTCCCCAGAATCTTTTGCACAGAACCACAGTGCCGTTTTCTCAAACCGGCTGCCGGTCCGGGCAAACAGCTGCTCCATCCGGAGTTTTTCTTCCCCGGTCCAGGTGCTGCATGCCGCCTGCCAGGCTTCCTCTGTCACCTGTTCCATTCTGTAATATCCATAGCGATCTCCGGTCTGCAGGCGTTTCTTCTCCAGATCCGCCACAAACACACTGCGCGCACCATTCTGAAATGCATGGTGGATATTCCGGCGCAAAAGTCCTTCCCACTCTTCGTCAAGGCAGCGCCTGACCATCAGATACGCCTTCTGTTCTTCCGCAATATGAGCCTGGAGAATGTCATAATCCCACTCCCGGTTCTCACTGTGATGCCAGTCCGGCAGTTCTCTTTCATACTCGAGGCTTACCAGTGTCAGTCCTCTCGCAAGTGCAGTCTGTCCCGCCTGCTGCCTGTCGCGGGCTGCGATGATTTCTTCCACATGCTCCGGCGGATATACACCCACACCGACTTTCATCAGCGTACCGGCAATAATCCGAACCATATTATAAAGAAATCCGCTGCCGCTGATCCGAATGGTAATCATATCGTCAACCTTGTCAATGTCCAGGCTATAGATCGTTCGAACGGTCTCTTCTGCCTGTGTCCGCACCGTACAGAAGCTTTTAAAATCGTGCTCCCCGACGATATACTTGGCCGCCTGCCTCATTTTTTCCACATCCAGAGGGAAATAGCAAAAATGAGAGTAAAGCCGCTCCAGAGGCATTGCAATCTTGCGATTCAGGATCTTATACTCATATGTTTTCGTACAGTTTGCCCTGCGCGGATGCCAGTCTGCAGGCACTTCTTCCGAACTCTGAATTCGTATATCTTCCGGAAGTCGCTGATTCAAAGCGAAGCAGATCTTATCTGCCGGCATGCGGTTCTCCGTATCAAACACCGCTACATTTCCGCGTGCATGAACACCGGAATCCGTCCGGCTGGCACCGATCACAGCGATTGGTTCCCGCAGAAGTTCTGTGAGATGCTGATTTAATACCTCTTCGATTGTAATGCCATTGGGCTGCAGCTGCCAGCCCCGGTAATTGGTTCCGTCATAGGCTACCACCAGTTTTACCCGTTTCATAGACAATTCCTTTCTATCATTCTCTTCTTTCCATACAGGAAAAGCGTCTGACGGAATTACTCCATCAGGCGCCTGCATACAATAATAAGTGCCAGATAAATCAGATACACCACATACGCCACACGGTCACGTCCGGCATACCGAAGCGGTTTCATTTTGGTACGGCCTTCACCGCCGTGATAGCAGCGGGCTTCCATCGCCATAGCCAGATCCGTTGCCCGACGAAAGGCTGAGATAAACAGCGGAACCAGAAGCGGGACCATACTCTTGGCCTTCTGAATCAGATTACCGCTTTCAAAATCCGCCCCGCGCGCCATCTGGGCTTTCATGATCTTGTCAGTCTCCTCGATCAGAATCGGGATGAACCGCAGCGCAATCGACATCATCATGGATACCTCATGCACCGGCACTCCCACCTTGTTCAAAAAACCAAGACTCTTTTCCAGACCATCTGTCAGCTCATTCGGTGTGGTCGTCAGGGTCATCACCGAAGAGCCGATCACCAGATAGATCAGACGCAAAGCCATGAAACCGGCCAGTTCCAGTCCCTCCCAGGTCACTTTCAGAAATCCGATCTGAAAGACTGCTGTTCCCGGCGTCAGAAACAGATTGAAGCTGACGCTGATCAGGAGCAGAAACAGGATTGATTTCAGTCCCCGTACAATAAATTTGACCGGCACCCTTGACAGCCGGATTGCTGCTGCCAGAAACAACGTTGTCACCCCATATGCCAGAAGATTGTTGGCCAAAAACAGGGATATGATGAACACCAGCGTACCAAAAAGCTTCGTTCTCGGATCCATCCGATGCAGAACCGAATCTACCGGGTAATATTGTCCTAATGTAATATCTCGAATCATGCTTTCCGTTCCCCTTTTCCCAACAGACTCAGAATCGCCGCCTTAGCCTCCGCAACTGTTGTAATATCATCTGCAATGGGAACTCCATGTTCCTTCAGATTCTGCACAATGTAAGTAATCTGAGGTGCCGCAAGACCGATCTTTTCCAGTTCCCTGTAATGCCGGAACACTTCCTTCGGCGGCGCGTCAAACACCTTTTCCCCGTGATTCATCACCATAATCCGGTCAGCATACTGAGCAATATCTTCCATGCTGTGGGATACGAGGATAATCGTCATCTTCTTGTCGCGATGCAGGGCGGAAATCTCGTCCAGAATCTCGTCACGGCCTTTCGGATCCAATCCCGCTGTCGGTTCATCCAGAATCAGCACTTCCGGCTGCATCGCCAGCACACCGGCAATCGCCACACGCCGCTTCTGACCTCCGGACAGCTCAAAAGGAGACTGATCCCAGAATTTTTCATCCAGCCCCACCTGCGTGAGGGCTTCCTTCGCCCGCTTCTCAATCTCAGCCTGCGGCAGTCCCTGATTCTTCGGGCCGAAGCAAACATCCGAAAATACATCCACCTCAAACAGCTGATGCTCCGGATACTGAAAAACCAGCCCTACCTTGCTGCGCAGTCCTTTCATATCATATCCATCCTGATAGATATTCTCCCCATTATAGTAGATCACTCCGTCTGTCGCACGAATCAGACCATTCAAATGCTGAATCAGCGTCGATTTGCCGGAGCCTGTATGCCCGATCAGGCCGATAAACTGCCCGTCTTCAATCTCAAAACTGACATCTTTCAGCGCATACTGTTCGAAAGCTGTGCCGGCTCCATAGATATAATTAATATGTTCTGCCTTAATTGACATCGTTGTCTCTGTCCTCCTGTACGTCAGCGCCGGCTGTCCCGGTCGCAGCGTCCTGTCTCTGTCATGTCTGTGAATCTGTATGGTACATGCTCGCCTCTGTTATGGCTTCACCTGATCCGGGAAACGCTCCTGCATCATCGGAAGCAGCACATCCATCAATTCCTGCATCGTCAGAATTCCATCCGGAAGCGCAATTCCTTCCTGCTTCAGCTCATAAGCCAGTTCCGTCACCTGCGGTACATCCAGACGGTAAGCTTTCAGCTCCTTCACACGCGAAAAAATCTCCCGCGGGGTTCCATCCATCACCAGCCTGCCATCATCCATCACAATCACACGGTCTGCATCGATGACTTCCTCCATATAATGCGTAATCAGAAGTACAGTAATTCCTTCCTTCCGATTCAGCTCATGAAGCGTAGCAATAACCTCTTTCCGGCCGTTCGGATCCAGCATCGCCGTCGGTTCATCCAGAATAATACACTTCGGGCGCATCGCCATGACTCCTGCGATCGCCACACGCTGTTTCTGTCCTCCGGACAGCTTGTTCGGTGATTTCATACGATAAGCAGTCATCCCAACCGCCTCCAGACTCGCATCCACACGTCTCCAGATTTCTTCCGTGGGAACGCCCAGATTCTCCGGACCGAATCCCACGTCTTCCTCGACTATGTTGCCAATAATCTGGTTGTCCGGATTCTGAAATACCATTCCGGCCGTCTTGCGAATATCCCAGATGTGGCTGTCATCCGTCGTCTTCATTCCGGATATCCATACGGTTCCCTCTGTCGGCAGAAGGATGCCGTTGATCTGCTTGGCAAACGTAGACTTTCCGGAACCATTATGCCCCAGAATCGCCACAAAATCACCCTCATGAATATCCAGGTCGAGATGATCAATCGCGCGGTTCACTTCCTCCACATGCTCTTCTTCATCTCTCCGGATATAATCAAATATTAATTTGGAAGCTTTGATAATCCCCATGGTGGATTTCCTTTCCTGATCATAATACTCATATGTTTTTCAATTTTAAGCGAAATCTGTAGGAACGTCAAGTAATATCCTGCACAAAACAAAAGCAGCCTGCGCCAGCTTTTTTCAAAACTGCTGCGCAGACTGCCATTCCGCTCTGTTTTTCAGTTCTGTTCTTTATACCTGAGCAAATGCCTGCTCCAGATCTTCCAGAATATCATCAATGTGCTCGGTGCCGATCGACAGACGAATCGTATTCGGCTTGATACCTGCGTCTGCCAGCTCCTCCTCGCTCATCTGAGAATGTGTCGTGGTTGCCGGATGGATCACCAGACTCTTCACATCTGCCACATTTGCAAGCAGGGAGAAAATCTGCAGGCTGTCGATAAACTTATGTGCCTCTTTCACACCGCCCTTGATCTCAAACGTAAAGATGGAAGCACCGCCGTTCGGGAAGTATTTCTCATACAGTGCGTGATCCGGATGATCCGGCAGAGACGGATGGTTCACATGCTCTACCTTCGGATGGTTTGCCAGGTACTCTACAACTTTCTTTGTATTCTCAGCATGACGATCCAGTCTCAGAGACAGTGTCTCCACACCCTGAAGCAGCAGGAATGCGTTGAACGGAGAAATGCAGGCTCCGGTATCACGAAGCAGAATTGCACGAATCTTGGTCACGAATGCTGCAGGACCTGCGGCATCTACAAAGGATACTCCATGGTAGCTTGGATTCGGCTCGGTAATGGACGGGAACTTGCCGCTTGCCTTCCAGTCAAACTTACCGCTGTCTACAATCACACCACCCAGGGTGGTTCCGTGACCGCCGATAAACTTTGTTGCAGAATGAACCACGATATCCGCACCATGTTCAATCGGACGAATCAGATATGGAGTTCCGAATGTATTGTCTATGACCAACGGAATTTTGTGCTTATGAGCAATCTCAGCAATCGCATCAATATCCGGAATATCGCTGTTCGGGTTGCCAAGCGTCTCCAGATATACTGCTTTCGTATTCTCCTGAATAGCTGCCTCTACTTCTTCCAGATTATGCGCATCTACAAATGTGGTTGTAACCCCATACTCCGGAAGGGTATGTTCCAGCAGATTGTAGCTGCCGCCGTAAATGGTCTTCTGTGCTACGATATGATCACCGCCGTGCGCCAGGTTCTGAATCGTATAGGTAATCGCTGCCGCACCGGAAGCAACAGCCAGAGCTGCAACACCGCCTTCCAGAGCTGCAATTCGTTTCTCAAAAACATCCTGCGTTGAGTTGGTAAGACGTCCGTAAATATTGCCTGCATCTGTAAGACCAAAACGTGCTGCCGCATGAGCAGAATTCCGGAACACATAGGATGTGGTCTGGTAAATCGGAACAGCGCGAGAATCCGTAGCCGGATCCGGCTGTTCCTGTCCAACATGAAGCTGAAGGGTTTCAAATCTGTATTTGTTCTCGCTCATAACTCATACCTCTCTTTTTCTGTTTTTTGCATTTTTGTAATTCCCATAATTTATGTAGGTTGATAGGAGTTTACCAATATATTCCTATTTTGTCAATAGGTTTTTTATATTTATTTTTATTGATTTCCCATAAACCCTGGTTTATAATAGGTTATATTAAGATTCTAACAGAAGGGAGAAGCATTTATGATCGTTTCTACAAAAGGGCGTTATGCTTTGCGCGTGATGATTGATCTGGCTGAACACCAGGCAGACGGATATATTCCATTGAAAGAGATTGCAGAGAGACAGGATATTTCAGAAAAGTATCTGGAGAATATTCTTAAAATTCTGGTTCAGAACCGGATGCTTTCCGGTCTGCGTGGAAAGGGCGGCGGCTATCGGCTGACCAAGGCGCCGGATGCCTACTCTGTCGGCAGCATCCTCCGCCTGACCGAAGGTACTCTGGCTCCGGTAGCCTGTCTGGACGCGGATCCCACCGAATGTCCGCGTATGGCAGAGTGCCGCACCCTTCCGATGTGGCAGAAGCTGGATCAGCTGATCACAGATTTTTTTGACCGGATTACTCTGGCAGATCTGATGCGATCTGACGAGGCCGGGAACGATTACGTGATCTGACACCTTCTGATCCAGCAGCTCCGGCTGCATCATTTTTCAGCTGCTGTGGCTTCTGTCGAAGCCCCGGCAGTATCTGCACTCTGCATCGCAAAATCACCACATACTTATTTTGTCCAGACTCCATCCTGATTTACATAAAATCCATCAATATAGGTATTGGTTGCCTTGTGTCCTGCACCCGGATAGAAATAATACCAGTTGCCGGCCACCTGATTCCAGCCTTCCAGCATCACTCCATCCTGATTAAAGTAATAGGTCTTGCCTCCTATAGTTTCCCAACGGCCGCGCAGAAGACAGCCTTCGTAATTGTCCTGTGTCGGATTCAGATAATACCAGCGGTTTCCTGCCAGAATCCAGCCGGTCAGCATTTCTCCGTTCTCATTCAGATAATAAGTCTGACCGCCGCGGTTCTGCCATCCGGTCAGCATCCGTCCATCACTCTGGAACAAATACCATTTGCCATTGACCTTCAGCCACGAATCTTTCTGATAAGTGCCGTCCGGATAATAATAGTACCAGGAGTTGTTGGAATTGCGCCAGCCCACCTGCGCATTACTGCCCGGACTGTTCACTGTATTGCCATTTCCCTGGCCTCTGCCATCAGAGACATCCTCCTCAGCCAGATAAATCTCATCCGAGTCCACCCACTCACTCTTCTTGCCATAGTCCTCTTCCCTGTTGGTCTTGGCAATGGTGCGCACGCGGAAACTGTAGGTACCGGCCTTTGTCATATAGGGATAAAAGTTGTAGGAATGTCCGGTTGTCTCAACGGTAGTAATCTTGGTGCTTCCGCGTTTCAGTACCACCTCATAGCGTCCGGTTCCGCCATCGTCCGGTTCCTCCCAGCGAGCAGTACCTTTCGCGTTATCCTTCCAGTACGCATCCTCTGGTGCAGAGAAGTCTCCTTCAATCGGATTCACCTTGACCTTTACGATCAGGTCACTGCCTGATTTCGAAGCACTGACAAATGAGCCATACTTGACACTCACATTGCTGGAACGATACGTGCCCTTGAAAGCATAATCATCTCCGGAAACAGACTCCGGTGTCAGGCGTACTTTCATCGTAGGCTGATCTCCCACCGTCATCTCCTTGGATGTAGAAGTCACCCACTCCGCTTCCGCAATGGAATATTTGCTGGAGCTGTTCAGAATACAGATTCCTCCATCCTCTACATCCGTACTGGAAGTCCCGTTCAGATAGTCAATCTCCGGCAGGGTATCCCCCGGCTCCAGTTCCGATTCAATGCGCAGTGACACACTGGAAATCGTCTTATCCGCAGCAAAAGAAGTCATCACTGCTGCACTGCTGATTCCAAATACCGCGATCGCAATTCGTATCCATTTATCTGTCTTTTTCATATCGAACCCTCTCCCTCTGTGATCATACATTTCTGATTTATTTCTAATTTTATTATAATCGCAGGGAGTTACAGGGTCAACTTACGATATTCTTACCTTATTTGTACGAAATATTTCCGGCAGAAATGATTTTGTCAGATTCCAAAGCGGAACCAGGAACAAATAAAATGCATAAAGCAGACAGCGGCTGTCAGAGCCGATTGTCATGACCGGAACAGCCCCTGCAATGCTCCAGGGAACCAGTGCCGCAATCACAATTACCGTATCCTCAACAGCCAGCGCCAGGTCTTCTTTTCGTTCATAAACGCCGTCACAGATCTGACAGGTCAGAATCGTCGCCAGAGACTGATTGCAGCTGACCATGCAGGCTATAGCCCCCGTAAGAAGTACCGTGCCGAAAGGACGCAGCAAGGCGGCGGAATGCTGCACCCGTTTCCGGATGCCCGAGATCAGCGGAGTATGTGCGAAAATCCCCGAGTAAGAAGCCGAAACCGTCACAATCAGGCCGACCCGCACCATGGACCGGATTCCTCCTCCATTCAGCAATTCTGCAATGGTACTCTCCTGTTCATAGCGGCAGCCGTTCCACATGGTGTTCACCACTGCTTCAAGCTCCATTCCCTGCAATGCAGTTGCAATTACAACCGCCGTAAGGATACTGCCCCCCATAGCCACTTTAACATTCACATGAAACAGAGCCAGCAGCAGAATGAGAAGTGCAGGCAATACCGTGATCCAGTGCAGTACAAAATACTCTTCAAACAGCGCGGTAACTGCCGTATCCGGTTGAATTTGCTCTGCCCCGGATGCCAATACCACATAAAGAAAACACGTCAGGATAAAAGGCACCAATCCGGACCGCATCATATTGCGGACATTTCCATAAATATCCGTTTTAGTCAGAGAGCATACCAGAGCCGCACTGGAAGACATGGGGGAACAGCGATCCCCGAAAAATATCCCGGAAAGAATGGCACCGGCTGTCAAAAGCGGATTCAGTCCTGCGGTATTGGAAATCATCATGCAGATGACTCCCATGGTACTGACCGTTCCAAACGATGTTCCAGTCAGAAAAGACATCATACAGCAGAGAAGAAACGTGCAAAGCACAAAAAACTGAGGCTGAATCACACCAACCGAGTGATACAGAATAAAGGGAATGGTGCCGCTGATTCTCCACAATGCCGTCATACACCCAATCAGCACAAACACCTCCAGAATGTTAACGACACGGTACATGCCCTCTCCCAGCATACGTACCACATTGGCTGCCGAACTTCCCTTGCTATACGCATAAACTGCAAAACAAACCATACCAAACAGAAGTGCGTAAAGCACCTCCCATCCGGCCGCAACGCATATAGTCAGGCCTGCCAGAAAACCTCCCAAAGCCAGAAACTCCGCCATCGCTGTATCCCCCTGTAAACAAAATAAAAAGGACTGATGCATTCACACCAGCCCTGAATATCAAGATTAAACTAACTCTAACAGCACTTCCATAGCACCGTCACCCTTACGCTGGCCGATCTTTACGATACGGGTATAACCACCGTTGCGGGAAACATATTTCGGAGCGATCTCATCAAAGAGTTTTGCCGGAATATCTACGGATTTGGTGTTTTTCTTTCTGCCAGCAGCAGCGGTCGGAACTTCGGTTACATCATACAGAACCTTCAGCATCTGACGACGAGCATGCAGTCTGGAAGCGTTATCTTTCTTGATTTCCTTCTGAACTTCATCATAAACGGTAACTTTCTTGCCGTTTACAACTTCTTTTACTCTCTTGCCGTTTGCATCTTTACGAGCAACTTTAGCAGTTACAGTAACAGTCTCGAAGTTATCTTTCTCTTTTACTGCCAGAGCGATCAGACCCTCAGCAACCTTGCGGATCTCTTTTGCTCTTGCTTCAGTAGTTTTAATGCTGCCATGGTACAGCAGAGCGGTAACCTGGCTGCGGATCATTGCTTTTCTCTGGCTGGAAGTTCTTCCCAGTTTTCTATAACCTGCCATTGTATTTTCCTCCATATTATGTGGAGGGCGGTCTCATGCACATCGGACTTACCAAGACCACCACTTCCGATTATTTTGTATCATACCCGCCCCTGCTTCTTTGGACTTATGGGGCTGAGCACTTATTCTTCGCTTGGATTCAGCTGTAATCCAAGCTCTTTTAACTTAGCCAGAACTTCCTCAAGGGACTTTCTGCCCAGGTTACGAACCTTCATCATATCTTCCGGAGTTCTGTTGCACAACTCCTCAACGGTATTAATGCCGGCTCTCTTCAGACAATTGTAAGAACGTACGGACAGTTCCAGTTCGTCGATATTCATCTCAAGAACTTTCTCTTTTTCGTTGTCCTCTTTCTCTACCATGATCTCAGCGGTCTTTGCATTCTCAGAAAGATCGATGAACAGGTTCAGATGCTCACTCAGCACTTTCGCTGCAAGGCTTACAGCCTCATCCGGAGCAAGTGTACCGTTGGTATATACATCCAGCGTCAGCTTATCGTAATCGGTAACCTGACCAACACGGGTGTTTTCAATCGTCATATTCACACGCTCAACCGGTGTGTAGATGGAGTCAACTGCAATCACACCGATCGGCAGATCTTCACTCTTGTTCTTATCTGCGCTCACATATCCGCGACCCTTGGTAATGGTAAGCTCCATATAGAACTTGCTGTCGGTGCCGCCGCTTAATGTAGCGATAACCTGCTCCGGATTCATAATCTCAATATCCGGATCAGCCTGGATATCTGCCGCTGTGATCACGCCTTCACCTTCGAACTCGATGTAAGCGGTTTTTACTTCATTGCTGTCGCTGTTGTTTTTAATAGATAAGCTCTTGATGTTCATGATGATTTCAGTCACATCTTCCTTTACTCCGGGAATAGAACTGAACTCATGTAAAACGCCGTCGATCTTCACCTGACTAACTGCTGCACCCGGTAAAGAAGAAAGCATAATTCTTCTCAGGGAGTTGCCCAACGTGGTGCCGTAGCCTCTCTCAAGCGGTTCCACTACAAACTTGCCATATTTCTTATCATCTGAAATCTCAACAATCTCAATGTTTGGTTTCTCAAAATCGAACACGACTATAGCCCCTCCTTCTGGGTTCTTTATCGAGGGATATTTACACTCTAACCAAAGCCTATTTATTTAGAGTACAACTCGACGATAAGCATTTCGTTTACTGGAACATCAATTTCTTCTCTGGTAGGAAGTTCTTTCACAACGCCTTTCAGGTTTTCCTGATCAACATCGATCCAAGCCGGAACCAGACGGCCTGCAGTCACTTCCAGAATATCTTTGTATCTCTGAGAGGATTTGGATTTCTCTCTGATCTCGACTACGTCGCCGGCTTTAACCAGATAAGACGGGATGTTTACACACTTGCCGTTTACCAGAACATGCTTGTGATCAACAATCTGTCTGGTCTCACGTCTGGTGCGACCAAAGCCCATACGGAAAATAACGTTGTCAAGTCTTCTCTCAAGAAGGATCATCAGGTTTTCACCAGTCTGACCTTCCATCTGCTCTGCCTTTGTATAGTAGTTGCGGAAAGGTTTCTCTAATACGCCATAGATGAATTTTGCTTTCTGTTTCTCACGTAACTGGAGACCATACTCACTTACTTTTCTGTTAGCTCTTTTTAATTCTCTGTTTGATTTTTTATCAATTCCTAAATAGATCGGATCTAAACCAAGGGATCTGCATCTTTTAAGAACAGGAACTCTATCTACTGCCACTTTTAGTACCTCCTAATTAGACTCTTCTACGTTTTGGCGGACGACATCCGTTATGTGGAACCGGAGTTACATCCTTAATACTAGTTACTTCAATACCGCATGCAGAAAGTGCACGAATCGCTGCTTCACGGCCTGAACCAGGTCCTTTTACCATAACGTCTACAGATTTTAAACCATGTACTAAAGCTGCTTTGGCAGCAGTCTCTGCAGCCATCTGTGCTGCATATGGAGTAGATTTCCTTGAACCTCTAAATCCCAGACCACCGGCACTTGCCCAAGACAATGCGTTACCCTGTGCGTCGGTTAAGGTAACGATGGTGTTATTAAAAGAAGACTGGATATGTGCCTGTCCGCGTTCAACGTTTTTCTTTACACGCTTTTTTGTCACTTTTTTAGTAGTGGACATCTTTTTAGCCATTTTAAACTAACCTACTTTCTTGTTACTTACGAATCCTGTTTCCTGTTTTTAAAACATGCAACGTGATTCTACGTTAGAGTGTCAATAATTATTTCTTCTTGTTTGCAACGGTCTTACGAGGACCCTTACGAGTTCTTGCATTGGTTTTAGTCTTCTGACCACGAACTGGCAGACCTTTTCTGTGACGGATTCCACGATAGCAGCCGATCTCCTGCAGTCTCTTGATGTTCATAGCAACCTCTCTGCGCAGGTCACCTTCAACCATCTGAGTTTCAGCAATAATTGCTGCCAGTTTCTTAACTTCGTCATCGGTCAGATCCTTAACACGAGTGTCAGGATTCACACCAGCCTCAGCAAGAATACGGTTTGAACTTGTTCTACCAATACCGTAGATATAAGTTAAGCCGATTTCAACACGTTTTTCTCTTGGTAAATCAACACCTGAAATACGAGCCATTTGCTTCGTACACCTCCTATACTTTTTGTTCTTTAACCTTGTCTCTGTTTGTGCTTAGGATTTTCACAGATTACTCTGATACTGCCTTTGCGTTTGATGATTTTGCATTTTTCGCAAATCGGTTTTACTGATGATCTCACCTTCACGGCAATTACTCCTTTCCATACTTGCATATATCCATTGGCTAGATATATTGGTACAACCAAGCTCAGTCAGGCAAACTGCACCTGGTATCTCAACAAAGTCGCCATGATATTATATCATTACGTTTTATATAATGCAAGTACTTTTTTCATTATTTTCCTGGCTTTTTTCCTTATTTATCTCTCCAGATTATACGGCCTTTACTCAGATCATATGGAGAAAGCTCGATTGTCACTTTATCTCCCGGAAGAATACGAATATAATTCATACGCAGCTTACCGCTGATGTGAGCCAGTACCTGGTGTCCGTTCTCCAGTTCCACCTGGAACATGGCGTTCGGCAGCTTCTCTACTACAGTTCCTTGAATTTCAATAACGTCTGCTTTAGACATGCGTTCTTACCTCCTAATTACCATAATGGCTGTTTACGTAGTTTGATAACTCTTTCCGAATCATTTCATCGGTTACAGGGAAAGAGGAAAACAGCGGCTGTTTCCCGGCCTGTATATGTTTCTTTTTCTTTCGTTTGGGTTTCACCGCCGTTCTGCATTTCCCATCCGCCAGGGCAACATACTCCCCGTCATCAGCCAGTATGATAAAATACTGACCTTTGTCATGTCCGGCAAGTGACCTTGCCGGACATCCGGGCTGCAAAATGCGTGTTGAAAGTTCACCGGAACTTTTTCCATGCTGATGCGTTTTCATGTGCCACCGCCTTACAGAGACAGGATCTCCGGCTCACCCTCGGTAATGAGAATCGTATTCTCATAATGAGCGGACAGGGAGCCGTCATCTGTTACTACAGTCCAGTCATCATCCATCCATGCAACATCCGGTCTTCCTGCATTGATCATAGGCTCTACCGCCAGTGTCATGCCCGGAACCAGCTTGATTCCCTTACGCTTCTGCGAGAAATTCGGTACTTCCGGATCCTCATGAAGATGGGTGCCGATCCCGTGTCCTACCAGATCACGCACAACTCCGTAGCCAAAGCTCTCTGCATAAGCCTGGATTGCGGAAGAAATGTCATTCAGATGATTGCCTGCTTTTGCGTATTTGATTCCTTCAAAGAAAGATTCGCGGGTTACACGGATCAGTTTTTCTGCTTCCGGTGTAATGGATCCGATTGCATGCGTGCGGGCCGCATCGGAATGGTATCCGTGATAAATAACGCCTGCATCCAGACTGACGATATCTCCTTCATGAAGGATTCTGTGCTTATTCGGAATCCCATGTACCACTTCATCGTTGACGGAAACACAGATCGAAGCAGGATAACCATTATAGTTCTTAAAGGAAGGAATACATCCGTAGCTGCGGATCAGTTTCTCTCCCAGGCGGTCAATATCCAACGTGGACATGCCCGGCTTCAAAGCCTTCCCAAGTTCCTCATGGACGCTGGCAAGGATTCTGCCTGCCTCCCGCATGAATTCAATTTCTCTTGCAGATTTAATGGATACTGCCATAGTTTATGCCCCCAGGACAGCTGTAATGTCCTTAAATACTTCATTTAATTCTTTGGTGCCGTCTACGGTCACCAAAATGCCCTCATTCTGATAATAATTAATCAGAGGCTGTGTCTGATCGTGATATACCGTCAGACGCTTCTGAACTGTCTCCGGTTTGTCGTCGTCACGCAGCACAAGTGCTTCTCCGCAGGCATCACAGATTCCTTCGCTCTTCGGTGCATTGTAAACAACATGATAGGTTGCTCCACAGGAGAGACAAGCTCTTCTGCCGGACATACGGGTCACAATCGCCTCATCCGGTACATCCACATTGATTGCGTAATCCATCTTCTCACCGCGCTGATTGAGTGCCTCAGTCAGGCTTTCTGCCTGCGGAATTGTTCTTGGAAAACCATCCAGAACATAGCCGCCTGTGCAGTCTGCTTCGCTGATTCGGTCAAGCAGCATGCCAATCGTCACATCATCCGGCACCAGCTGTCCCTGATCCATATAGGCCTTCGCCTTCATGCCAAGTTCTGTGCCGCCTTTGATGTTGGCACGGAAAATGTCACCGGTAGAGATATGCGGAATACCGTATTTCTCTGCGATCTTCTTTGCCTGCGTTCCCTTGCCTGCACCAGGTGCACCTAACATAATGATCTTCATAAATAAATATCCTCCTTCTTCCTTGATTGTTACTAATCAAAAAGCTGCTGCCCAGTATTGTGCGCAGCAGCTCTTATCACGAAAACTTAATCATTTAAGAAGCCTTTGTAATTCCTTACGATCATCTGAGACTCAATCGATTTAATGGTCTCCAGTATAACACTGACAATAATGATCAGAGACGTGCCCATAAAGGACAGATGACCGATATTGAAAAGACCGGAAATCATAATCGGAATAGCGGCAACGATAACCAGTGCCACTGCACCGATGAAAATGATATAGTTCAGAATCTTATTCAGGTAATCAGAGGTTGGCTTACCTGGACGAATGCCCGGGATAAATCCGCCAGCCTTTTTCATGTTGTTAGCAACCTCCAGCGGGTTAAAGGTGATGGATGTGTAGAAATATGCAAAAAGCACAATCAGCACAATATAAACCACCATACCAACGGAGTACCACGGCATCTCCGGTCTGAACCAGGAAGATGAGTTCAGAACCATCAGGATCTTACCTCCGATCGTGGTATAATCCGGATGGAAGAACTGGGCAATAACAACCGGGAAAGACATACTGGAGGAAGCAAAGATAACCGGAATAACACCTGCGGTGTTAACTTTTAACGGAATGTGGGAGGACTGACCGCCCACCATCTTTCTACCCACCATTTTCTTGGAATACTGAACCGGAATTCTGCGCTCACCATCCTGGAGGATGATAACGAAGACTACCATTGCGAAGATAACAGCCAGAATCATAATCAGGGATGTCACCTTCACGCCGATATTGCTTCCGGACATAAACTTGGTGTACAACGTGTTTGCATCCTGTGGAAGAGAGGAGATAATGTTGAACAGCAGGACAATGGAAATACCATTTCCTACACCGTTTTCCGTAATTCTCTCGCCAATCCACATCAGAAATGCACTGCCTGCAGTCATGGTTGCTACTGCAATCACTACGCTCCATGCATTATAATTGATCAGCAGACCCTGGCCGCCAAATCCGATCGCCATAGCGGTGGACTCCAGCAGTGCCAGCGCAACCGTCAGATAACGGGTATATTCTGCGATTTTCTTTCTTCCGTCCTCGCCCTCACGCTGCATTTCTTCCAGTTTCGGAATCGCAATCGTGAGCAGCTGCATGATGATGGAAGATGTAATGTACGGGGTAATGCTCAATGCAAAGATTGACATGGAAGTAAAGGAACCACCTGTCATTGCATTGAAAAAGTTAAATGCATCTCCGGTCTGTTTTGCGAAAAAATCCGCAAAATAAGAAGTGTTAACTCCTGGAATCGGCAGTTCAGATCCAAAACGGATGACCACCAGCATCAGGAAGGTGAAGATCAGTTTTTTTCTGATCTCCACAATCTTCCATGCATTTCGGAGTGTCTTCAACATATTAGATCACCTCGCAGGTTCCACCTAAAGCTTCAATTTTTGCCTTTGCACCCTCGCTGAATGCATCAGCCTTTACGTTCAGCTTTTTGGTTAATTCTCCATTACCCAGGATCTTAACGCCATCTCTCGGATTCTTAACGATTCCACACTCAAGCAGGGACTCAACGGTTACAACTGCATCATTCTCGAAGCACTCCAGAGCGCTTACATTGATGCCAACGATAACCTTGGTATTCCGATTTTTGAATCCTCTCTTAGGAAGACGTCTGTATAACGGCATCTGGCCGCCTTCAAAACCTGGTCTCGGAGCGCCGGAACGTGCTTTCTGACCTTTGTGACCCTTACCAGCAGTCTTGCCATTGCCTGAACCGTGACCGCGTCCTCTTCTGAAATTATCACTGTGCTTAGAACCAGCAGCAGGCTGTAAATTGGATAAATCCATGGAAATGCACCTCCTTACTTCTATTATTAGATTTCTTCTACCTTAACTAAATGTTTCACATGCCAGATCATACCTCTGACAGCTTCGTTGTCCGGAAGCTCAACAGTCTTGTTGACTTTTCTTAAGCCAAGAGCTTCACAGGTTGCTCTCTGCTTCGGAATAGAGCCGATCGGAGATTTTACTAATGTTACTTTTAACTTCTCTGCCATTTTTTTGCCCTCCTTAGCCTAAAATCTCTTCAACAGATTTTCCGCGAAGTCTTGCATACTCCTCTGGAGTCTTAAGCTGAGTCAGACCATTGATGACTGCAAGTACTACATTGGTCTTGTTGTTGGAGCCTAAAGACTTGGTACGGATGTTCTTAATACCAGCCAGCTCCAGTACGGAACGAGCCGGACCACCAGCGATGATACCGGTACCTTCCGGAGCTCTCTTCAGCAGTACAGAAGAACTGCCGAACTTAGCGATATAATCATGCGGGATACTCTTGTTCTCATCAACCGGGATCTCTACCAGGTTCTTCATAGCTGCTTCTTTTCCTTTGCGAATTGCCTCCGGAACCTCACCAGCCTTACCAAGACCTGCACCTACGTGACCATTGCCATCACCTACTACTACAAGAGCAGAGAATCTCATGGTACGTCCACCTTTTACGGTTTTGGATACACGCTTGATTGCTACTACGTTGTCGTTTAATTCAAACTGACTTGGGTCAATAATTGTACGCTTCATGCCGTTCTCCTCTCTGTTAGAATTTCAGACCAGCTTCACGAGCTGCGTCTGCAAGTGCCTGAACTTTACCCTGGTAAATGAAGCCGCCTCTGTCAAATACAACTTC
>JALFHZ010000033.1 GCA_022776445.1 Lachnospiraceae bacterium | reverse complement strand
CGCCTTACTTTCTGCAGCCGCTTCGGTCTGCTTTACCTCACCGGTTTTGTTCTTCTCCGTAGTCGGAGTACATGCGGTTAATGATAAAATCATCATGGCTCCGATGAAACACATGATTACCTTTTTCATAAAAAAGTGCCTCCTTTTAATTCTCCTCATATCTGCGAAACCAGCCTTCCAGCTTCGCCAGTGCTTTTACCAGGGTTTCCGTCTCATCTGCAGTCAGATCCTTCAAGATGGCATCAATCATCTGACGGTGAAATGCCTGATGATGCAGAAATGCCTTTCTTCCTTTCTCAGACAGAGAAATGTAGACTACACGCCGATCCTCCACACCGCGTTCCCGAATCACATAGCCTTTCTTTACCAGACTGTTCATGGCAATCGTCAGCGTCCCGACTGTTACCGACAGCGCTTTCGCTATCGTAGACATGTTCTTCGGCTGGGCAATACCAATAGCCTCGATCACGTGTATATCATTATTGGTAATATCCTGATACTCGGAAGTTATGATTGCGCGTTCCTCCAACATCATAATATCCCGAAAAAGATTAACTAATACGTCGTTTAATGTTGCGTATATATCCACGTTTTTCCCTCACTACACCGGAAGACAAAAGCTTCCTCATGATTATACATGATTTCCTTTTTTATGACAACCCGATTTTCCTTATGAAATTCTTACAAGTGGGCTTAAACTTGTGAAATCTTTGTGTTTTATCCCCTGACCGTGAGCCAGATGCTGACTGCAATCCCGGCTGCTGTGGCGAACAGCGCTCCCGGAATCGTATGACGCGTTTTTGTCACATGAATCGAACCAAAGTAAATACTGATGCAGTAAAATACGGTTTCCGTACAGCTCATCAGAACCGATGCCGCCATCCCCAGCTCCGAATCCGGACCATATTGCCGAAAAATATCCAGCACCAGACCGGTTGCCGCAGAATTGGAGATCATCCTCACCAAAGTCAGAGGTACCAGCTCTGACGGAAGATGAAGCCATGCGGCAGGCACAGACAGCCAGCTTCCCAGCTCATCCAGAAACCCGGAAGTACGCAGCACACCAACCGCTGTCATCAGCCCGATCAGAGTCGGTAAAATCCCGGCCACGGTTTTCATCCCTTCCTTTGCCCCATCCAGAAAATCATCAAAAACGGGGCGGCCGGAAATCAGGCCAAACCCGATCATATAGCTGACCGTAAGCGGAACCAGAATGCGGGAAAGCCATAGAATCACCGCTCCACCTCACTTTCCCCGAAACCGGCGCCCCCGATAAATCAGACGGCAAAACAGCACCGCCGCCAGCGTAGAACATGAAGTCGCGATCAAAGCGGGACCCAGTACTGCCGTCGGATCAGCGGAACCGTACTGGCTTCGGTAAGCCACCATGGTAACCGGAATAAGCTGAAGAGAAGAGATATTGAGAATCAGGAAGGTACACATCTCATCTGTTGCGGCACCGCCTGACCTTCCATCCGACGATCGTTCCGCCATCTTTTGCATGGCTTCCAATCCCGCCGGGGTCGCCGCCATTCCCAGTCCCAGCATATTTGCCACGATATTCACAGCGATTGGTTTTCGCGCCGGATGCTCTTTGCCCAGTCCCGGAAAAAGATAGTCCAGAACCGGTCCCAGTTTTCCGGTCAGCCAGTCAATCAGCCCGGCACGGCTGCCTGTTTCCAGAATTCCGCACCAGAATGACATGATCCCGAGCATAGTAATACCCAGGGTCACCGCATCCTTTGCAGAATCCACAAGACCCTGGGTCACCTGATCCAGATTTCCATTTACCGCGCCCCAGAGCATTCCGACCAGAATCATAAAACTCCACAGATAATTCAGCATACCTCATCCCGCCGCTGTTTAGTCTTGATTCCATGTCTATGAATTATGAAACGCTTTTATACCTGCCGCATATCTACACAGCGCCCACCAGATCCGCCATCACTGCACTCACCGTTTCGATCCGGTCAGCACGGTAAGCATTGCTTCCGCAGAACAGAAGTGCATCTTCCAGCTTTCCTTCCGCCGCATTGGACAATGCCTTTGTAATGCAGTACGGAATGTTCTTCGGATCACAGTGTTCCAGGCACTGATAACAATTCTCGATCTTCGCCTTCTGACCGGCTACACGTTCCAGAAATGCATTTCGGATGGCACGTCCCGGCATTCCTACCGGACTCTTTGTAATCACGATATCTTCTTTCTTCGCATTGATATAAGCCTGCTTATAAGCCAGAGGTGCATCGCATTCTTCTGTCGTCACAAACCGGGTTCCCACCTGCACACCGTCTGCACCAAGTTCCAGCGCATGCAGCACATCTTCATGGGTATAAATCCCGCCCGCTACGGCTACCGGAATATGCTGTTTATACTTCTCTTCATATTCCTTTACCACTTTCATAATCCGGCGAATTTCTTCGTCATAGGCAGCCTGATCATAAGTAGCCGGTACATCTTCCGTGTCAGCACCATACTCAGTCAGCTGTTCCCGGGAAAAGCCCAGGTGACCGCCGGCCAGCGGCCCCTCGATCACCAGAAGATCCGGTATTCTGTGGTATTTACGATCCCACATCTTACAGATCACCATCGCCGATTTCGCGGTAGATACAATTGGAGCAATTTTCGTTTTCGCGCCTTGTACCAGTTCCGGAAGCGTAACCGGAAGTCCAGCTCCAGATATGATGATATCTGCACCTGCCTTGACTGCTTCTTTCACATACAGGGCATAATTTCTCGTTGCTACCATAATGTTAAATCCGATGATACCCTTTGGAGCAATTTTGCGTGCCCGGTCAAATTCCGTTTTAATAGCACGTAAGTTTGCCTCCAGAGGCTTTTTTAAAAACTCCGGATCTCGAAAACCGATCTGCGCTGTAGAAATGATGCCTACACCGCCGGCATTGGCCACGGCGCCTGCAAGGGAGGAAAGGCTGATGCCAACGCCCATTCCCCCCTGAATCACCGGATTTTTTGCAATCAGATCCCCAATCTTTAATGGCTTTAAACTGTTCATTCCATTCTCCTTAAGCTCCCAGCCGTTTCCTAAAACTTCCGGAAACGCTGATAACGATGCTCTCTTATCTCTTCCGTGTCATACTTACAATATTTCTCAAGGAACGATGCCACATGCACTTCCATAAATCCGGCAATCCACTCCAGGGTGCTGTTTCCGGCCGGCTCCTCTTCCGGAATAATCAGCTCGATCAGACCGCGCTCATACAGATCCGCCGCGGTGATTTTCATCACCTTTGCGGCCTCCGGTGCTTTCTTGCTGTCCTTCCATAGGATAGACGCAAAGCCCTCCGGTGAAAGAATGGAGTAGATCGCGTTTTCCATCATCCACACTTCATTGGCTACCGCCATGGCAAGTGCACCGCCGCTGCCGCCTTCTCCGATCACGATCGACAGCACCGGCACCTTCAGATCCGCCATTTCAAACAGATTGCGGGCAATTGCTTCACCCTGTCCGCGTTCCTCCGCTTCCAGTCCGCAGAACGCCCCCGGCGTATCTACAAAGCAGATGATCGGACGTCCAAAGGTTTCCGCCTGCTTCATCAGACGCAGCGCTTTGCGGTAGCCTTCCGGAGACGGCATACCAAAATTGCGCTTGATATTATCCTTGGTATTCTTGCCCTTCTGCTGTCCGATCACCGTCACCGGCATGCCGTGGAACATTGCAATACCTCCGACAATCGCTCCGTCGTCACCGAAATACCGGTCTCCGTGAAATTCCATGAAGCCGTCAAAAATCGCGTGGATATAATCCGTCGCCACCGGACGGCCCGCACTTCTCGAAAGAATCACGGTATCCCAGGCACTTTTTTCCCCAACGTTGTGCTCTTCTGTGTGGATATCCACATCCGTTTTCGCCGGGATTGTGGACAGCACTCCGGTCTCCGGCTTTTTATGCATCTTCAGAATATCTGCCAGCACCTGCCGCTGCTCATGCCTCGGCACAATCTTATCTACAAAACCGTGCTCCAGCAGAAATTCCGCTCTCTGAAATCCTTCCGGAAGCTTCTGACCGATGGTCTGTTCAATCACTCGCGGACCGGCAAATCCGATCAGTGCATTCGGCTCCGCCAGGATAATATCCCCAAGCATTGCAAAGCTTGCCGTCACACCGCCGGTCGTCGGATCCGTCAGAACACTGATGAACAGCTGCCCCGCCTCATGATGTTTCTTCAGCGCCGCGGAGGTCTTGGCCATCTGCATCAGAGAGACAATGCCTTCCTGCATTCTGGCTCCTCCGGAGCAGGCAAAAATAATCACCGGAAGCTGTTCCTTCGTGGCACGCTCCACCATCTGCGTGATTTTCTCGCCTACCACGTGCCCCATACTGCTCATCAGGAAACGGGCATCACAGACACCGACCGCGGTCTCCTGCCCTTGAATGGAACCCTTACCCGTGACAATCGCCTCATTCAGATTGGTCTTTTCCTTTGCAGCCAGAACTTTCTTTTCATATCCCGGAAAATTCAGAGGATTGGAAAAATCCATCTCCTCATTCCACTCCTCAAAGCTTCCCTCATCCAGCAGCATTTCAATCCGGCGATAAGCGTGCACGCGGAAATAACCGCCGCACTTCGGACAGACGTAATAATTATTCACCACATCTTCCACATAGATCGGCTGGCCGCACTTATTGCATTTTCTCCAGAGTCCCTGCGGAATACTCGGTTCGTCTTCCGTTTTCTTATATTTTGTTTCAATTACCGTATATGTTTTTTTAAACATATCTCTCAGCATAGACATTCTCCTTATCACCCGACCGTACTGCTGCCGTTACTTACAGTATTGTGGAAAATATTTCGGTATAAAATCTGTATCAATATCGCCGCTCTGGTAAGCTTCATTGCTCAGGATCTCAAACTGAAAGTCCAGATTCGTATCAATTCCTTCGATGATCAGCTCGCCCAGCGCGCTGCGCATTTTTGCAATTGCTTCTTCCCGGTTCTTGCCGTGTACGATCAGCTTCATCAGCATGGAATCATAGTTGGCCGGAACCTTGTAATCATTATAAATATGCGTGTCCACACGGACACCGTTGCCGCCCGGAATGTGAACGTTTGTAATCTTTCCCGGACACGGCATGAAATTCTTCGCGGGATTCTCAGCATTGATCCGGCATTCGATCGCATGACCTTCAATCCGGATATCGTCCTGTGAAACGCTCAGCGGCTCGCCTGCCGCCACACGGATCTGCTCCTTGATCAGGTCCAGACCGCTGACCAGCTCCGTCACCGGATGCTCCACCTGAATCCGGGTGTTCATCTCCATGAAATAGTAATTGCCGCTCTTATCCAGCAAAAACTCGATGGTACCCGCATTTTCATAGCCTACGGCCTTCGCCGCACGGACTGCGGTCTCTCCCATCTTTCTGCGGAGTTCCTCTGAAATCGCAGCAGACGGAGATTCCTCCAGCACCTTCTGATGACGTCTCTGGATCGAACAGTCACG
>JALFHZ010000017.1 GCA_022776445.1 Lachnospiraceae bacterium | reverse complement strand
CCCAGATCCACCAGCTTGTCATAAAACCTTCCCACAACCACATTGCCTGCAAGACCGCTGGTATAATCGCTGCCGCCGCATTCGGCGCCGATGACCAGGTCACGCAGTCCCATGGTGACCCGTGGAGTCTCCTTCAGCTTTTCCAGCATATTCCGCACAGAAGTAAGTCCTTTCTCAACCGCAGGTCTCGTACCGCCCGCTTCCTGGATAAACATCCAGTCCGCTTCCTTTCCTTCTTCTGCCGCAATCCGGCTCAGCCATTCCGGCTGAACATACTCACAGCCCAGTCCCACAGCCAACACACCGCCCACATTCGGATGGCGGATCAGGCTGATCAGAAGATTGACCGCATACTGATTATCCGTACACCCGTCAAATCCAAGGACCTCGACATCCGGATCATCTGCCTTTTCCGCAATCCTTCTTGCCACAAATTCACTGCATTTTACCGTATAAATCACCAGAACCCGGTTACGGATGCCTTTTGTACCGTTTCTTCTGGCGTAACCCAACCATCGCAGCTCCTCCAGCGTTTTTCCTTTCCATTCGTTTCTGGATTCCATGATTTCCTCCTTACTCATACCGGGTATCCTTTGGTGCGCCGGTCACCGCATCCAGGTGGCTGGACCGCTCGTCATAGATGCTCCGGATATTATGAAGATGAACCCAGCTTCCTTTCGGGATCTGCTCAACAGCACGTCCGATCACCACTCCGTATTTTACAATATCCTCCCCGGATTCGATCTGCCGCAGAGCGATCTTGTGACCGGCAGGAACCTCCGTCACCGCCTCAATCGTCGGCTCAGACGCGTCTCCACGCAGTACAACCCTTCCCGGCTCCAGCGGTTCCAGAGCTGTCGCCACATTATCCGTATAATCAATCTGAAATGCTGTCACGTTCTTCTCCTTCTACAAAATGCCAAACGTTGCAAATGCCTCTGTCGCACTCATGCCTTCTTCGATTGCCTTGCGCACCTTCTTTTCACCAGCCGCCTTTTCCAGTGCCCTCTCCAGCACTTCCTCATGAATTTCCTTCGGGATGATCAACACGCCATCCACATCGCCGAATACCAGATCACCGTCATGAATCGTAACCTGACCGATTTCAATCGTGCAGCGGAAGTCACATACATACGTACGGATGCTGGAGTCCTGCGCCCAGCAGGCTCTTGCAAACACCGGCCAGTTCAGTCCGAGAACCTGCGGCGTATCCCGCGTATATCCGTCCAGAACCGCTCCGGCCGCTCCACGCGTCTTCGCCGTCGTTGTCAGAAGCTCTCCCCAAAGCGCACTGTTATGAGCACCGGTTGCCACGTAGATTTCATTTGGTTTTAACTGATCCAGTGCCTCAGTCATATAACCGAATGCTTTCTTCGGCGCCTCAAACACATCATGTTCCAGAATCGTGCAGGCATATCCCGCCAGCTTCAGTCGGTTATCCGGCTCTTCCCCGCTCACAAACGAATTTACCGGCACCATCGCTGCCAGAGGACGGATTTCTGCCGGAAGGAACTGGTGATTATATCCCATCTGATCCAGAATATCACCAACCACCGGAGTATACAGTTTTTCTTTCATCAAACGAAACATCTCTTCGTCATTTTTCCACATTGCCATTGCTGCCACTCTCCTTTTTCATTTATCCAAAAGCCATATATACGGCTTTTATTTATCAGAAAAATGCTGCTGCCAGCCATTCAGGCAATGCAGCAGCATATTCTTTTCAAAACCAGTCTTATACCGGCATAATCAGGTTCGGAAGAAACATAACAAACGCCGGAACATAGGTCACCAGAATCAAAACGATCAGCATGACCAGATAGAACGGAAGCATACTCTTTGAGAGCTTCTCGATCGGAATTTTCGAAATTGCCGCTCCGATAAACAGGGTTGACCCAACCGGAGGGGTGATCAGTCCGATTCCCAGGTTTACAATCATGATTACACCGAAATGAACCGGGTCAATGCCGATGCTGGTTGCAATCGGAAGCAGGATCGGCGTCAGTACCAGAATGATACAGCTCATGTCCATCATGGTTCCAAAGATCAGCATCAGGATATTCATCATGATCAGAATCAGATATTTGTTGGTTGTAAAGCCAAGGATCGCATTGGAAATAATCGCCGGAACCTTCAGGTAAGTCAGAACCCATCCGAATGCAGAGGAGGTTGCAATCAGGATCAGCACGATAGCCAGCGTGTTCAGCGCATTTTCCAGAACCTGCCAGAAATCCTTCAGGTTCATCTTGCGGTAAATAAACACGGACACGATCAGCGCCCATACGACCGCGATTGCCGCAGACTCGGTTGCGGTAAAGATACCGATTACGACACCGACTACTACAATCATAACCGTAAACATACCCCAGACCGCACTTCCCGCCGTCTTGATAAGCGTTTTCAGATTAAACGGAGCGCCCTTCGGATAGTTTTTCTTGACCGATACATAATAGCTGTAGATCATCAGAGCCACACCCAGAATGATTCCGGGTCCGAAACCTGCCAGAAACAGGCGACCGATGGATACCGTACCGGCTACGGTCGCGAAAATTACCATGTTGTGGCTCGGCGGAATCAAAATACCCTGCACGGAGCTTGCCATGGTCACGTCCGTGGAAAAATCAGCATCATAGCCCTGTTCCACCATCATCGGAATCAGAATGGTTCCCAGAGAAGCCGTATCCGCTGCCGAAGAACCGGAAATGCCTCCGAAGAACATGGACGCCACGATATTAACCATAGCCAGACCTCCGCGGATCCATCCGACCAGCGCATCCGACAGTTCAATCAGCTTATCCGAAATACCGCCCTTGCCCATGATCTCACCGGCAATGATAAAAAACGGAACTGCCATCAGAGAAAAGGAAAACACGCCCTTCACCATCAGCTGAACAACCTGCATCAGAGGCAGCTGCAGGTACGCCATGGTAATTACGCTGGACACACCGATCGCATAGGCAACCGGCATACGGAAAGCAATAAAGCCGAAAAACGAAATCAGCAGAATTGCAATTGCTACAGATTCATTAACCATTCGTCTCCCCTCCGTTCTCTTCCAGATATTCTTTCGGTACCTTGTTCATCATTCTCAAAATGAACAGAATAAATTTTTCGCTCTGCATCAGTAGCATGCACACACCGGCAATCGGCACGGATACATACAAAAAGCTCTGCTTGCATCCAAGACCCGACATGACACTTTTCCCCATCAAAGTCGTGAACTGAATTCCATAAATGATCATGAACAGGCTGAAGCCAAAGATCATCACATGGCTCATCGCCTTCAGAAAACTGATTGCCTTTTTCGGAAGCAGATAATCAATCAGCATAACACGGATATGTGTATCCGTCCGCACTGCCAGAGAGGCACTGATTAATGCCATGTAAACCATGCAGAGCAGAATCGCCTGCTCGCCCCACCTCGGAGTGGAGTGCAGAATATACCGGCAGAACACGACATAACTGGTAATACAGATCGAAGCAATAAACACGAGCTTGCAGAATGACATGAACAACCAGTATACCGCATCATAAAACTTCTTCATCGGTCTTCCTCCTGTCTAAATGATTCAGGATTTCCGCATCCGGCAGTCCGTCTGCAGAAATCCTGATCTGAACTTATTTCTGAATCTCTACCATCTTCTGCAGAAGATTTTCAATTCCCTCGGTGTAGCCAGCCCATACCGGCTCGCATGCAGCCTGTGCGGCAGCTTTATCTTCATCCGTCATCTCGATAATGGTTACGCCCTTGCCTTCCAGTTCTTTGCGGAGCGCAACTTCCTCAGCATCGATCTCGCCCTTGTTCCATTCGGATGCTTTCTTACCTGCATCCAGCAGAATCTGCTGATCTTCCGGACTCAGAGCATTCCACTTTGCTTCTGCCATCAGTACGATGCCCGGGCTGAATGTATGTCCGCTTAACAGGTAGTACGGAGCCACTTCATAAAACTTGTTGGAGGAATATCCCGGATAACCGTTTTCTGCACCGTCTACTACGCCGGACTGCAGGGAGCTGTACAGCTCGCTGTAGGAAATCGGAGTTGGCTCTGCGCCCAGAGCTTTCATGGTATCCATCATCAGCAGCGTCTCCGGTACACGGATCTTTTTGCTCTTGATATCGCCAAGGCCCTTGATCTCCTTGGTGGTAAACAGGTTACGAGCACCCTCATCTGTATAGAACAGACCAACCATGCCTGCGCCTACTTCCGCGCCTTCGCTCAGGAATGCCTGCCCCAACTCCTCGTTCTCCAGAACCTTCCACATACCTTCACGTCCGGTGAAAATAAACGGAAGACCAAACATATTCAGTTTCTGAAAGCCGTAATCAGAAAGAGAGTTGGTATTGCCGCGATACATATCTACGGTACCGCCGCCCATCTGCAGTGCATTCAGACAGGTCTTCTCATCGCCCAGGGTAGATGCAGAATAAACTTCGATCTTGATGCGTCCGTTTGACATCTCATCTACATATTTTGCAAATTCGTAACCCACTCTGGTATTGATGTTGTCATCACTGTTCAGCTCGGCATATTTAAAAACGACCTCAGGCTCTGCCGCCTTCTCACTGCCCGCTGCTGCCGCAGTAGTATCCTCCGCTTTTTTCTCAGCCGCTGCTGCGGTAGTTGCCGGCGCTGCCGCGGTGGTCTCGGCCGGTTTGCTTCCGCCGCATGCCGCCAGACTGGCTGCCATAGCAGCAACCAGTGTAATCGCTAATAATCTTTTTTTCATGTTTTTCCCTCCTAAAAATTAGTTTTTGCTGTTTTAGTGTTCTTTCGTTACTAAAACGTTTCGATTTATGACACAATTAGCTTATCTCATGGCAGTTATTTTGTCAATAGTTTTTTTATATACTCTTAATATTTTGTGCATTTTTTCTCCATCGTTTTTCTTTTTTACCATTTCTTCTATGATACTTTTTATTTATCCTTCTTTTTTATGTATTTTTAATTAAAAAACGTTTTAGTATTTACTTTTAATTTCAGCTATGATACTATGTGCCTATATGATTGGATAGAAAGGGCGGATTATCATTATGAAAATTACTGTTTTTGAAACCTGGTGGGTCAGCAGAGACCACTGCCTGTTTGATGAGAAGCGTCAGGGTGGAGCATCCATGAACTGGGATGTTATGGTCATCCGGATCGGAACGGATGCCGGAATCGACGGCATCGCCACCTGTCTGGCAGCACGCAGCGGCGGTGTGACCGAAAACTATCTCTATGACAATATTGCTCCCGTCATTATGGGGCGTGACCCGCATGACCGCGAAGCCATCTGGCAGGAGCTCTGGAATATTGACCGTCACCTGACCTTTTTCCCCGTTTATCTTCCGGGTCCTGTTGATGTCGCTTTATGGGACATCTGCGCAAAAGAAGCCGGACTGCCGCTTTACAAGTACATCGGCGCATACCGCAGCGGTCTTCCGGTATATGCCAGCGGCAACTTCCATGCCACTGTTCAGGAATACGTCGATGAGGCGCTCCATTATAAAGCTCTGGGAGTTCCGGCATACAAGGCGCATCCCGCAGGACCGGTCTCCTTCGACATGGAAGTCCATCAGGCAGTCCGCGATGCCGTGGGCGATGACTATGTGCTGATGAGCGATCCGGTAGGGGAATACACTATGGGCGATGCGATTGCCGTCGGACGTCAGCTGGAGCGGCTGAATTACAAATGGCTGGAAGAACCGTTCCGCGACTTTGAGCTTTACAAATACACTGAGCTCTGCCGCGCTCTGGATATTCCGATCGCTGCCACCGAGACCACCCGCGGCGCACACTGGGGTGTTGCGCAGACGATCGCCCAGCGTGCCGCAGATATCGTACGTGCGGATGTCAGCTGGAAAGACGGCATCACCGGCACCCTGAAGATCGCACATATGGCAGAAGCCTTTGGCATGAACTGCGAGATCCATACCACAACCATGAACTACATGGATCTGGTCAATGCTCATGTCAGCTGCGCAATCCGCAACTGCGAGTATTTTGAATATTTCGTTCCGGAGGAGAATTACCAGCTTCCGATGAAGGGCATGCTTCCGATTGAGAACGGCATAATCACCGTGCCGGACAAACCGGGTGTCGGCGCGGAGCTGGACTGGGAGCTGATCGAGCGCGCCTGCCGCAGCCATAGAAAACTGGAACTGTAGACACTGAATTTCCTGAAAGGAAGAAATGATTATGAGAGAATTAGAAGGATATGCCGGTATCGTCACCGGCGGCAGCAGCGGAATCGGACTTGCTATCGCCAATACACTGGCCAGGGCAGGAGCCACTGTCTATATCATCAGCCGTACCGGAAAAACAAAAGACGATTATGAATCCAGCGCGGAAGGAACCGTCAACATCAAAGGCGATATCAGTGATACCGAAGCCATGAGAACTCTTTGTGCAGAACTGGCCGGACGCCACGGCGGACACCTCGATTTTCTGGTAAACAACGCAGGCTACACGCACAAATGTCTGGCTCAGGATTTCCCGCAGGAGGAATTTGAAAAGGTGATGAACGTCAATGTAGGCTGCGTTTTCCGCATGTGCCAGATCTGCTATCCGTACCTGAAGGCAAGTCCGCACAAAGGACGCATCATCAATATTTCCAGCATGAGTGCACACCTTGGCTTCACCCAGGTAGTGCCATACTGCACCAGCAAGGCCGCTGTATGCGGTATGACGAGAGGTCTCGCCATCGAATGGGCCAACGACAACATCTGTGTCAACAGCATGGCTCCGGGCTGGTTCCACAGCAAAATGCTGGATGAGGTCATGGATGATGAGCGCCGTGCAAAGATTTTAAACCGCATTGCACTCCATGACTTTGGCAAAGTGGAGGATCTGGGAGCTATGGCCAGATTTCTGATTGGCCCGAACGGAAGCTATATCACCGGACAGGACTACGCCCTGGACGGCGGCACACTGGCTTATGGATACTAAAAAGAAACCGGGATTTCTGCTCCTTCTGGTACTCGGATGCTGTACCGTGCTGATCTGTCTGGCACACGTTTGTTTTCCTTCCCACGGAACAGAAACAGGGCATACAGAAACCACAGGAAACTCCGGTTGGATCCGGCAGATATCTCCCGACGATTTAAAAAAGGATTCCGACGGATATTACCGTCTGCAGTTGACAGTCCCTTCTTTTGATCAGATGACACTGTACTGGACCAGCGAAGAGGCCCCCGTTTTCTCAGTACGCACCATGGATCCGGATACAAACAGCTGGAATGAATGGCAGCCCATCCGTGAAAGCGGTCAGACCTATCTGCAGCGCATTGGCGGTCTGTCTGATTTTAACCTGTTGCAGACAGACACATCGGAACTCACTCTGGAGCTTCGTGCCGAAAAGAATGCAGAAGCCGGACTGAACGATATCCGGCTGGAATTTTCGAAAGAAAAAAAGGACACCTCTTCTACCCTGGTCATGATCGTCGTCATGCTGGCAGCCGGCGGTGTCCTGTATATCAAAAAAAGAAAAGCTGAGGCAGCCGGACATCACTGAGTACAGCTTCTGTTCAGCAGCAGAACAGATGATACCCGAGTGTCAGGCAGCCAATGATAAAAATCAGTGTTGTAATCGTCTCCGGGATAAAAAGAAGCAGCGCCATCCCGGCTCCGAAGCAAAACAGCATCAGGCCAAAGACACGTTTCATAAAGACCTCCCGACAGGTTGTTGCCCCTTATCACAGCATATGCAGAGACCCCGGAAAACATTCCGGGGTCTCTTTTATTTACAGAATCATTCTGTTATTCGGCGCTGTCAGCTCCGGCTGCGATCTCTTCTGCCGCTTTCAGAGCATCCTCCGAGATTTTTTCTTTCTTTCCTCCGGCAAACTTGTTCACCAGATCCGGCACCATATCGAGTACCTTGGTCACAGCATCCTGCTGCTTGATATTTACCAGCTTCGTCACGCCATTCTGAATCACCAGTACCGCGCTCGGACTCATCTTGGCACTCATGCCTCCGCCGCTGTTGTTCTTCTCGGTGCCCGCAAAGGAGCCGGCTCCCATGCCGCAGGTCACGTCAACCAGCGGAAGAATAATTGCGTCATCAACCTTAACCGCTTCCCCGACCACCGTCTTCGTCGTGACGAAGTGATCCATACCCTTGAATAAAGCTTCTACCGTTGCTGCAAAATGATTTTCAGCCATAACGAACTCCTCCTTTATGCCTTCCGGAACCTTCCAATCAGCTTCCGGAAATTCTTATCCAACAAAATGCGGACCGCCAGCGCAAGCATCGTGCCGATACGGATCCTTCCTCTTAACCGCAGTTCTCCCTCCAGCACGGGCTCATCGAAGACGGGAATGATGTCCAGATGCTTTGCATAGAAGCCATAAAACGGGCCGATATACATCAGAACCTGTCCGGTCTTATAGGGATCATCAAACCCGAATCGTACTCTTCCTTCTATGTTTCCCGGAAGAACATGTTTTATCACAGCCCGCAGCTGACGCCACACCAGGCGAAAGGTCTTCTTGTTCTCATCCCTGGTCAGGAATTCCGTCCATTCCTCCTTTTTCTGCTTTACTGATTTCAGTTTATCACAGATTTCCTGAATTGTAATGCGCAATTTTTCAAAAGGATTTCTCCGGTCGGACGGCTGCTCCGGCTGCCTGCGCGTCTTGTCGCTCTGCCCGGCTGCATTCCATTCTTCCTCCCGAAGCGGATCATTCTGTACCTCGTCTGCCGGCGGCTTTTTCCATGCCTCAGCTGCCTCCGGCACCTGGTTATTCTGCGGCTCTGCTTCCGGCAGCTTTTCCTCTGATGGCTTTTCCGCCGACGTGTCCTTCCGGTCAAACGTCCTGAGCCGGATGCCAAATACCCGAACGCAGATGTCCGACTCCTGCTCATACTCCACCCGAAGGGAAAGGATGTGCAGAAGCCAGCTGACCGATGCACAAGCCTTCGGTCTGCCGTAATAGCTGCCGTCCGCCCGGTATCGGATGGGAACCAGAAGCACTAAAAGCACCAAAAACAGCAGCAGACCCAGAATCCCAAGCAGAATAATCCCTATGATTTTCATTATACAAAAAATGATTGCCAGCATAAATCCTTCCCCTGCCGTCTACTTGTCGGTTCTGAACGATCCGTCCCGTTTCAAAAATGTATCCAGACAAAATTCGCCGGTCTGTCTGTACATGTCATCTACAATTTCACGTACCACTTCCAGTGCTTCCCAATAGGTCACCGCGATGCCGAGAATCAGAAGTTCCTGCTCCCGGTAAGGCGGCAGAAGAAGCATCGCGGATGGGTAAATGTCAAGAACATTATTCCCATTCCCGGGCGGAGTAATCACATAGACTTCCGGCTGAAGCTTCTTTTCCCGCAGTCCCTGCAGGATTCCGAAACGCACACGTTTTGCCTTCTCCCCCACGTACAGATGCTCATAACATCTCATAGTCCTCGCTCTCCATCAGCTGATGAATCAAATCCTTGCAGGCTTCCTTCTCGGCCAGATCCGAACAGCCGCCCAGACTGTTTCGGATATAATTCCTAATCTCATCCAGAGAATTGAAGCAGACCGGAAGTGTCGAAAGTGTTGTGGCCATGACAGCCCGCATCACCGGTTTCTGACAGTTCTGGAATACCGGATCCATTTTCCGGACAAATGCCTCAAACGCACGGTCAACCTCTGCCGTCTCCACTGTATGTTTTGCCTGCTTCGTATCCAGAGATACAAAGGTGCTGGTAGACATCAGCAAATCCACCTGACGCATGCGGCCTGCATCCGCATCCTCTCCCTCCTGATATTCCGGAACCGGATCCAGACGCTGGTATTTCTCGTAGTATTCTTCCTGAACGCCTTCCAGACCGCAGAGCTGTTCTTCCAGCTCCTCTGAAATCTCTCCGCCCTTTGTTTCCAGAAGACCTCTCAAAATGTTCATCGCACAGGATTCCTGCGCCGCATCCCGCACCGCGTCGGCACCGGTCAGACCGGCCAGATACAGGTCATTGACCATCTCCTGCATCGTCTGATAATACTCCGACAGCGCTATCAGCATCTCACTGGCAAGAGATACGATCTGACTTGCTTTCTGGTATGCTTCCTTCGTCAGAGTCCGGAAAGACAATGCTTCCAGTTCCGCAAGGTAAGACCGAAGCTCCGGATAATTCTCTTTCTGTTCCTCCGTCAGTTCCACCATGCCTCCGGTTCGAAGCAGGTACATGATGTTTTCCAGCGCTTCTCCATCTGCACCTATGTACACTGAAAGCGCTTCCCGCACCATGCCATAGTATTTCTGTCTGGTAAAACGTACCGGAAGCTGACCGATCATCTCCTGAATGCGGCGGTTCATATCTGCCGCATCCTTTACAGACGTGATAAAGCTCAGCACCTCCCTGCAGAATTCCTCATCGGAAACGTCAGATTCCGGAAGCGTGTCGTCAAAACGACGCTCCACACGATTCAGCGCATATTCATAATTGCGGAAACAATCGGTATATGCGATCACTTCCGCCATTTCATTTTGAATCCGGCTGCGGAACTGCACCGTGCACTCCAGATCCAGCGTTCCATCCAACAGATCGCCGAGCAGCTTCTGAAACGTCTCATCCACCCATTTCTGCTTGCTCTTCGCGTCTTTGGACACATCATACTCTGAAGGCAGTTCTTCAAAATACATGAAACCATTTAAAGCAAGCCGCGCCAATGCATATCCATAAGCCACCGATGCCTGTTTTTTCCATTGTCCTGCCATATTTTCTGTTCTCCCATATGTTTACCTGTAATTATCAAGGATGGAGCGGCGCAGCAGATCCAGCGCTTTGACCACCGCCTGTTCCCGGATCTTTGCGCGATCCCCCTTGAAATGATACGACTCCACCTTGACGCTGCCCTTCAGGTAGGTTGCAATGTATACCAGGCCAACCGGCTTCTCCTCTGTCCCGCCATCCGGTCCGGCAAGTCCGGTCACCGCGACACAGACATCCGAATCGGTTGCAAAGACGCCTCCGGCTGCCATCTCTTTCGCCGTCTGTTCGCTGACAGCGCCATACTTCTTCAGCGTACTCTTGCTGACATCCAGATACTTCCGTTTTGCCTTGTTTGAATAGGTAATCAGACCTTCCCGGAAAATCTCCGAAGCCCCCGGCACATTGACCAGCCGTCCGGCAAGAAGACCTCCGGTGCAGGACTCGGCAGTCGTGGCCGTCAGTTCGTATTTCTCAAGCAGTTTGACCACTGCCATCTCCAGGGTTTCATTTTCCTTCGTGGAGTACACGAAATCACCCAGACGACGCCGGATCTCTTTTACGACCGGCTTCATGATCTTCCTGGCCGCTTCTTCATCCGCAGCCTTCGCTGTCACACGGACATGTACTTCACCGGTCTTGGCGTAAGTTGCAATTGTCGGATTGGTCTGTCCGTCAATCAGATCCAGGAGTTTTTCCTCCACCGCACTCTCACCGATGCCGCAGATTTTGATCATCTGAGAACGGATCACCTCCGGCTGCAGGCTCTGAAGATACGGGTATACCTGATTGATAAACATCGGCTTCATCTCAACCGGCGGCCCCGGAAGCAGCACAGCAATTTTGCCGTCCTTCTCCAGAATCAGACCGGGAGCGGTACCGTTGTCATTGTCCAGAACCCTGGCACCGGCCGGCACCTGCGCCTGTTTCCAGTTATTATCCGGAATAACCTTGTAGGCACTGTTGCGGAAATATTCCTCAATCCGCTCTCTCGTATGCGGATCTTCTTCCATCGGATACCCCATGACTTCAGCACATACCTCCTTGGTCATGTCATCCTCCGTCGGTCCGAGACCTCCGGTCAGAATCACCACATCCGACCGTTCCAGGGCCGTGCGCACCGTCTGTGCAAGACGATCGTGATTGTCTCCAACCACGGTCTGATAATACATGGAAAGCCCCAAAAGCGCGCATTTCTCCGCCAGAAACTGTGTGTTTGTATTGACAATATTGCCCAAAAGCAGTTCCGTACCCACAGATATCAGCTCAACAACCATTTTAAATCCTTCCTTCCGTAATAACCTTATGATTTTTAACAATATAATCAACAAGAGAAACCACTGTCAGAATCAGTGCAATCCAGGTACAGACAACCGCAGGAATCCGGAGCACCGGGAGATCCACAATCAGCAGAATCACTGCAATCATCTGAAATGTGGTCTTGAACTTGCCCCAGTAACTTGCAGCAATAACAATCCCCTGCTCAGCCGCAACCAGACGGAAGCCGCTGATGATAAACTCACGGCTGACAATGATAATCACCATCCAGGCCGGAAGCTGTCCCAGACCGATCAGACAGATCAGAGCCGAGCATACCAGAAGCTTGTCCGCAAGCGGATCCATAAATTTGCCGAAATTTGTCACCAGATTGTATCTTCTCGCAATCTTTCCATCCAGAAGATCCGTCAGGCTGGCAACAATAAAAATCGCCGCCGCCAGGTAACGCAGCATCCGCACGCTTCCTCCAAACGCCATCAGCGCAATCACAAAAAAAGGAATCAGAATCACACGCAATACAGTAAGTTTATTCGGTAAATTCATCATATACCTCCCCTATCAGATCATAATCATTCGACCCTGTTACCTTGACTCTTACAAAATCACCGGACATGAAAAGCTCTCCGCTGTTTACAAAAATATATCCGTCCACGTTCGGTGCATCCATGTAGGTTCTTCCCACATAAGCAGGCTCATCTGCCACCTTGCCTTCGATCATCACATCCAGCACCCGGCCAATCATCGCTTCGGATTTGTCAAATGCAATCTCCTGCTGAAGTTCCATGATCTCGTCTCTGCGCTGCTCCTTGATCTCCTCCGGAATCTGATCCGGGAATCCGGCCGCCGGAGTATCTTCCTCTGCGGAATATGCAAACACACCGAGCCGTTCAAATTCCATCTCGTCCACGAAAGCCATGACTTCCTCATGATCCTCCTCAGTCTCTCCGGGGAATCCGGCAATCATCGTCGTGCGGAGCGCAATATCCGGGATCTCCCGGCGAAGCTTTCCGATCATATCCCGAAGCTGCTGCTGACTGGTTCTTCTTCCCATCCGCTTCAGAATCCGGTCACTGGCATGCTGGATCGGAATATCCAGATAATGACACACCTTTTCTTCCGATGAGATCGCTTCCATCAGTTCATCCGTGATCTCTTACGGATAACAGTACTGAATCCGGATCCAGTAGATCCCAGGGATGGCCGCCAGTTTGTGAAGCAGCTCCGGCAAAGACTTTCTGCCATACAAATCTTTTCCATACAGTGTGGTCTCCTGTGCTACCAGAATCAGTTCCCGCACGCCCTGTGCCGCCAGCTGCTCTGCTTCCTTTATCAGGCGCTCCATCGGTACACTCCGATAGCTTCCGCGCAGGCTCGGGATGATGCAGTAGGTGCAGTGTTTGTCACAGCCCTCCGCAATCTTCAGGAAAGCGTAATGACCGCCGGTTGTCACCATCCGCGGAGTCTCCAGCTCCGGAAGGGCATTCAGATCATGGAAACAGGATACCTGCTCGCCCCCCAGCACCTTCCTGAGCACATTGGAAATCTCATCGTACGTTGAGGTACCCAGAATTCCGTCCACCTCCGGAATCTCATCAAGAATCTCCTGCTTATACCGCTGTGCCATACAGCCGGTCACGATCAGAGCCTTGCAGGAACCTGTTTTCTTCAGCTCCGCCATCTCCAGAATCGTGTTGACACTCTCTTCCTTGGCATCATTGATAAAACAGCAGGTATTCACCACGATGATATCCGCCTCCTGCTCATTGTCCGTAAAAGTATATCCGTCACGGTTCAGCAGGCCCAGCATCATCTCCGTATCTACCAGGTTCTTATCGCATCCAAGGGAAATACACAATATTTTCATAAACACTCCTCAGTTATGGAAAAAGCCATCTCACCAGACTGTCTGAGACGGCTTCTCTTTCTTACTCTGTTTCTGCGCAACTGTTTCTTATGTTATCAGTTACGCCTCGTCCTCTTCGCTGTCGTCACCAACAACCTTGACCTTACCCTCGTAAAGCTCCTGTACTGCGATGGAAAGCGGTTTCTTGCCTGCACTGGCCGGAACCATCGGATCCTCGCCCGCAATCAGCTGTCTCGCCCGCTTTGCGGTCGCAAGCACGATGGAATAGCGGCTCTGTACAACCGGCTGCTCGCCCGGCTCCACATCGCTGTTTACTGCATTAATCAAATCCGCATAGGATGGATGTAACATAGATAAAACTCCTTTCTTTGACCCTGTATCATTATATACTGGCAGTCTGAAAACTGCTTACAGCTGCTTTAACTCCTGCTTCATCTCACAGATAAAGTCCAGGTTCTCTCCGGTCTTCTGATGCTGACTCTGAATCAGTTCATGCATCTTCTGCACACAGGTATCCAGATCATCATTGACCAGAATGTAATCGTAGCGATCCATATACTCCGCTTCTTCCACAGCACGTTTCAGACGGTCGCGGATCACTTCCTCCGTCTCGGTGCCGCGCCCTCTCAGACGCTTCTCCAGCTCCTCTGCACTGGGCGGAGTCACAAACAGCAGCAGGGTATCGGGAAACTTCTCCTTCACCTTCAGCGCGCCCTGAATCTCAATCTCCAGGATCACGTCCTTTCCTGCCTCCATCTGCTCCATCACATAGCTTTTCGGTGTTCCGTAATAATTGCCCACATAGCAGGCATGCTCAATCAGGGCATCTTCCTCAATCATCTGTTCAAATGCTTCTTTTGTAATAAAGAAATATTCCCTGCCATGCACTTCTCCATTCCTCGGCTGTCTCGTCGTAGCGGATATGGACAGGGCATACTGATCCGCGTGTCCGGAAAGCAGTGCTTTCATCAGCGTCCCCTTGCCTGCTCCCGAGAAACCGGAAACAACTGCTAATATACCTCTCTGGCTCATAACTTCCTACCCCTGATCTTCTTACTCTATATTCTGAATCTGTTCGCGCACTTTCTCAATCTCCGTCTTCAGCGCAATCGCACGATCGGAAATCTCCAGATCCGAAGACTTTGACAATGTGGTATTGGCCTCGCGGTTCATCTCCTGTGCAATGAAATCCAGCTTTCTTCCGACGCTTCCGCCTGCCAGAAGTTCTCTGCGGGTAGCATCCATATGGCTGCGCAGCCGTACCATCTCCTCATCCACGCAGATCTTATCCGCATAAATCGTCACCTCTGTGGCAATCCTGCCCTCATCTATGGTGGTATTCTCCAGAAGCTCCTTCACCTTATCTTCCAGCTTCTGGCGATATTCTCTCAAAATCACCGGAGAACGCGCTTCGATGAACGCGACCAGCTCTTCCATATAATCCAGCTTGCCGAGAAGATCCTCCTTCAGCTTCTCGCCTTCCTGCACACGGGAATCCACAAACTTTTTCGCTGCCGCTTCCACGGCCTCGGAAAGCTGCTTCCAGATCTGTTCCTCATCTTCCGGCTCTTCATCCATGGTCAGTACCTCCGGCATCCGGGCCAGCATGGAAACCTTCACATCATTCTCAATTCCAAACTGCTCCTGCATGCTGCGGAAAGCATCCATATACTCAGCCGCCAGAGAACTGTTGTACTTGAGACAAAGCTTCTCATCCGTATAGTCCTCGTAGTTGATATAGACATCCACCTTGCCGCGCTGAATATAAGTCTTTAAAAGATTCCGGAGTCCTGCCTCAAAGTAGTTGAACTTCTTCGGCATCTTAATTCCGAGATCCAGATATCTGTGATTGACTGCCTTCATCTCCACAGACAGCTTGTACTCTGCTGTCACGATCTCACACCGTCCAAAACCGGTCATGCTCTTAATCATCTGATGTAGTGCTCCTTTGCCATAGATAATTTTCATTATAAAACATATGGAAAAACAAGTCAACTTTTTATTTGATTCCTTGTCAAGCCGCCCTCCTTCCTGTATAATGGCATATGGCGCCCTGCGCCGCATTTCTGTTGCAAAGGAGTACAAATATGGCATTTGACGGAATTGTGATTGCAAATCTGACCCGCGATATCAGACAGAAGCTGGAAGGCGGCAAGATCAACAAGATCGCCCAGCCGGAGAAGGACGAGCTTCTGTTCACCATAAAGAATAACCGGGAGACCCTGCGCCTGTCCATTTCAGCCAGCGCAAGTCTTCCGCTGATTTATTTTACCGAAACCAACAAGCCCGGCCCGCTGACCGCACCGAATTTCTGCATGCTTCTGCGTAAGCACATCGGCGCCGGACGCATCCTCCGGGTCAGTCAGCCGGGTCTGGAGCGTATCATCGAATTTGAAATAGAACATCTCGACGAGATGGGTGATCTCTGCCGCAAGCGGCTGATTGTCGAGCTGATGGGAAAACACAGCAATATCATTTTCTGCAAAGAAGACGGCACCATTCTGGACAGCATCAAGCATGTCTCTGCCCAGGTCAGCTCCGTCCGCGAGGTGCTGCCCGGCAGACCCTACTTTATTCCGCACACCACCGACAAAGCAGATCCGCTGACGATTACCCAGGAGGCTTTTATGACGCTGATCCATGAGACTCCCGCCCCGATCCAGAAAGCGCTCTATCTGAAGCTGACCGGCATCAGTCCGATCATCGGAACCGAACTGTGTCATCTGGCATCCATCGACGGCGATCATTCTGCCAACGAACTGACTGAACCGGAACTGATCCATCTGTATCATATGTTTTCTCTGATGATGGAAGACGTGGTCCAGGGGCATTTCACCCCGAACGTCGTTTATCAAAACGGTGAGCCCGTGGAATTTGCCTCCGTGCCGCTCACCTGCTTTGAGGGAGGTTCCTGCAGCAGCAAAGAGTTTCCGACGATCAGCAGTCTTCTGGAATCCTACTACAGGGAGAAAAGTATTCTGACCAGAATCCGCCAGAAGTCCGTGGACCTGCGAAAAATTGTCCAGACATCCCTGGAGCGCAACTACAAAAAATATGATCTGCAGGAAAAGCAGTTAAAGGATACGGAAAAGCGGGAGAAATACAAGATATACGGCGAACTTCTGAACACGTACGGATATGAGCTTTCCGGCGGTGAGAAAGAGCTGAAATGTCTGAATTACTACACCAATGAAGAAGTGCGGATACCCCTGGATCCTCAGCTGAACGCGAAGGAGAACTCTCAGAAGTATTTCGCCAAGTACAACAAGCTGAAACGTACCTTCGAAGCAATGAACGATCTGACCCGGGAAACCAAACAGGAAATCGACCACCTGGAATCCATCAGTGCCGCCCTGGATATTGCTGTCAGAGAAGAAGATCTGGTGGAGATCAAGGAAGAATTGATGGAATTTGGCTTTATCAAAAAACGTGCCTTCGGAAGCAAGAAGCCGAAGATCACCAGCCGTCCCTACCATTACCTGTCCTCCGACGGTTTCCATATCTACGTCGGGAAAAACAACTACCAGAACGAAGAGGTCACCTTCCGGATCGCCGGAGGCGGAGACTGGTGGTTCCACGCCAAGGGCATCCCCGGTTCTCATGTGGTTGTCAAATCCGAAGGAAAAGAACTGCCGGATCGCGTGTTCGAAGAAGCCGGTGCACTGGCTGCCTACTATTCGAAGGGGCGCGGCAATGAAAAAGTTGAAATCGACTACATCCAGCGCAAGCACGTAAAAAAGGCTGCCGGAGGCGCTCCGGGATTTGTTATTTATCATACGAATTACTCCCTGATGGCAGAACCCAGGCTTCTGCTGCAGGAAGTGCAGAACTGAAACGTGCAGCCGCCTCCGGGATCAGGAATCCCTCCCGGGTGCGGCTGCACGTTTGCCTTATCATTTCTTCGGAACCAGTACGTCCTTACCACCCATATATGGTCTCAGGATCTCCGGAATCCGAACAGTTCCGTCTGCCTGCAGATTGTTCTCCAGGAACGCAATCAGCATACGCGGCGGAGCAACTACCGTATTGTTCAGAGTATGTGCAAAGTACTTTCCATCCGGTCCGTCTACGCGGATCTTCAGACGGCGTGCCTGTGCATCACCCAGGTTCGAGCAGGAACCAACCTCAAAGTATTTCTTCTGGCGCGGAGACCATGCTTCTACGTCACAGGACTTCACCTTCAGATCTGCCAGATCACCGGAACAGCATTCCAGGGTACGTACCGGAATATCCAGGGAACGGAACAGATCCACGGTATTCTTCCATAATACATCGTACCACTTCTTGGACTCGTCCGGCTTGCAGACAACGATCATCTCCTGCTTCTCAAACTGATGGATCCGGTATACGCCGCGCTCCTCGATGCCGTGTGCGCCCTTCTCCTTACGGAAGCACGGAGAATAACTGGTCAGGGTCTTCGGAAGCTGATCCTCCGGAGTAATCGTATCGATAAACTTGCCGATCATGGAGTGCTCACTGGTACCGATCAGGTACAGATCCTCGCCTTCGATCTTGTACATCATGGCGTCCATCTCAGCAAAGGACATAACACCGGTTACCACATTGCTGCGGATCATGAACGGCGGAACACAGTAGGTGAAGCCACGGTCAATCATAAAATCTCTCGCATAGCTGATCACTGCGGAATGAAGTCTTGCGATATCGCCCATCAGGTAGTAGAAGCCATTGCCTGCCACCTTGCCTGCGGCATCCAGATCGATGCCGTCAAAGGTCTTCATGATATCGGTATGATACGGAATCTCAAAATCCGGAACAACCGGCTCACCAAACCGCTCAATCTCCACGTTCTCGCTGTCATCCTTACCGATCGGAACGCTCGGATCGATGATGTTCGGGATCGTCATCATGATCTTCGTAACCTTCTCATCCAGCTCTGCTTCCTGTGCTTCCAGCTCTGCCAGACGCTGTGCATTGGCCGTAACCTGCGCTTTGACTGCCTCTGCCTCTTCCTTCTTGCCCTGTCCCATCAGCTGTCCGATCTGCTTGGACAGTTTGTTGCGGGACGCACGAAGGTTGTCCGCTTCTGCTTTGGCAGCACGGTTCTTCGCATCCAGTTCAATGACCTCATCAACCAGCGGCAGTTTATCGAACTGGAATTTATTCTCAATATTCTTTTTCACGATATCCGGATTCTCACGGACAAACTTTAAGTCTAACATGTTCTTCCTCCTGTTTACGCCCGGTTCCTGCATCCACAGGTACAGCCGCTCATGGCCGTATGACCCCCTGCCATCACAGGCGCATTAAAAAATGTAGTATATCGCAACTGTTTCAGCCGTCAGCTATGCTTATTTTCTGCCGTCCTGAATAGTTAACCACGATTATACTACATTTTTAAAGTAATGAAAAGCCCTAATCTTCGAACTGTCTTATGAAATGTGCAGGAACAATCCGGCTTTTTTCAGCACCGGCCGCACTGCCATGTACACAACTACCACCACAATCGTACCTGCAACTGCATTGATAAAGGTTACACCCGCGGCCCAGGTAGCCATGATCTTCGCTGCATCCGACTGAACGCCCAGAATATAATTCTTATAGAAGTAGCCTACGATCGGATCCATGATTACATTGAACCCGAGTCCTGCAACGGAAGCAATCAGCGACCATTTAAAGATGTACTTTGCATCATGATCGTCCGTAATATGTGCGATCCGGTGTGCCACAAAGCCTGCGATCAGACCGATGCAGAGCTTCAGGATAAAGGTCTTTGGTGCACTGGTGATATAAACCGGATCCAGCAGGTCCGCAATGGTCATGCCCAGAGAACCCGCAACACCGCCATATACACCGCCAAGCAGAAGTGCGGCCAGCACACAGAATGCATTGCCGATATGCAGCGCCACATAATCACCGCCAAACGTCGGAATCGGAATCTTCAGAAATGTAAATGCCACATAGCAGAGCGCTGCCATCAGCGCCGTCAGAACCAGCTTATATACTTTGTTGTCGTTTTTCATATGAATCTCTCCCTTGTGTCTTTTTGATTTTCCGCAATCATAGCACAAGGGTGGATGGTCAAAAATATCCAGTTTTATAATTTTTAGCCAGTCCAGTTTAGCAATATCCGGTATCTCTCACTCAATCACAGGATTCCACACAGATCAGCACGCCATCTGAAAAGGTAATCTCCGCACAGTCCTCCGCGATTTCGTTGCTGATGCAGAGACCCACTTCCTCCCCGCGCCGGATATCCTTTCCATCCAGAAGGTATTTGAATCCCTTCAATGTAATTCCCTTCACTTCCTCCGTATAGGGAAGAAAAGAGATATAGCGTCCCCATTGCGATGCTCTGGCAAAGCACTTCGGGCCATCCAGCAGCATCACGCGGTTCTGCCGATCGACAATCCATGCCTCGATCCCCTGCTGAAGACAGGCATAGAGCGCATGCAGATTGCCAAGCATATGGTCAAGGCGGCCTCCGGTAGCGCCCAAAAAGACGATGCGGCCGCAGCCCAGGGTCAGAGCACGGCTTCTGGCAAGCTCGGTATCCGTCTCGTTCTTTTCCGGCTTATGCTGTTCCCATACAATATAGGGTTTTTCCCGAAACCGGTCCAGCACCTCCGGCTTCACCGTGTCGAAATCACCGACGATATAATCCGGAATCAACCCCAGACGCTCCGCATTCTCGAGACCGGCATCCACGGCAATCACCCGGTCAAAATGCTCTTTTTCCAAAAAAGACTGGGCGAAAGCCAGATCCAGCTTTCCCCCGGTCACAATCAGACATGTTTTCATTTCTGAAATTCCTCAAATGTTTTGATAAAAGCACGCACATTCGCAGCAGCATCGCCGCCGAATACCGCAGAACCTGCCACAATAATATTCGCACCGGCCTCCAGCACCTGACGGACATTGCCAAGACCTACGCCGCCGTCAACCTGAATGTCCGTATGCAGTCCGCGCTCATCCAGCTTCGCACGCAGTCTGCGCACCTTGTCCAGCGTGTATGAAATGAACTTCTGGCCGCCGAAGCCCGGATTCACAGACATGATCAGGATCATATCCACCTGATCCAGCACGCAGTCCAGCGTCTCAATCGGAGTTGCCGGATTCAGCGCCACTCCTGCCTTCATCCCAAGCCCTTTAATCTGATTGATCGTACGGTCCAGATGACGGCATGCCTCCTGGTGTACGCACAGAAGATCTGCTCCGGCCGCCTTCATATCTTCTGCGTAGCGCCCCGGCTCTTCTACCATCATGTGCACATCAAATACCTTGTCCGTACAGGAACGTATGCTTTTGATCACCGGCATTCCAAACGAAATGCTGGGCACAAACATACCGTCCATTACATCAATGTGAATATACTCTGCGCCTTCCCGCGCGACGGTCTCAACCTCCTGTCCCAGTTTTTTAAAATCCGCAGCCAACAACGATGGTGCCAAAATGTACATATCTGCTCTCCTCCATACCGCTTTTTCTTTTTCATTCCATACCAGTTGATCAATAACGTTTCCGTTCCTTCAGTTCCTGATACAGCAGTCTGTAATTATCATACCGGCTCCGGCTTAACTTCCCCCGCTCCAGGGCAGCCTTTACACCACAGACCGGCTCTCCGATGTGAACACAATCCGCCGCAAACCGGCATGTGTCATCATACATCTGGAATTCCGGGAAATAATACTTCAGCTCTCCCGCCTCCAGATCCTCCAGATACATGGAGCTGAACCCCGGCGTATCCATCAGGTATGTGTCCTGTTCCACGCAAAACAGCTCCGCATGGCGGGTGGTGTGTTTCCCGCGTTTGATCTTCTCACTGATGCTGCCGGTCTCCATGGAAGCTTCCGGCTGAATCATATTGGTCAGGGAAGATTTCCCGACTCCGGAGGGTCCGGCGAGAATCGTCGTCTTTCCGCGCAGCAGATCGCGCAGAGCATCCACTCCCTCCTGCTCATAAGTGCTGGTAAAAATCACCGGATATCCCGCCTGTGCGTAGATATCCTGATATTCCTTCTGCTTTTCTTCTTCCTTAAGATCCGCC
>JALFHZ010000101.1 GCA_022776445.1 Lachnospiraceae bacterium | reverse complement strand
AGACCATCCTTTTATGGTTATAATGGATAGGGGCTATCCGTCCATACCGGCATTCTTAAGAATGATCGACAGCAAAACTTACTTTGTAGCCCGCTTGAAATCATCCGATTTCAAAGCCGAACAACAAGCGTTATCCTCTGATGACGAAGATGTAACGATCGTCCTCTCAAAGAGCAGAAGAAACCACTACATGGGAACTGCTGATGAGACAATTGTTATGAGCCGTGACAGTTTTAACCTTCGCATGGTGCGTGTCTGGCTGAACAAAGAACATACGGAGCATGAGATCCTCGCAACCAATCTGCCACAAGACCTGTTTCCGACAGACTGTTTTGGTGAAATTTACCATCTCCGCTGGCATATAGAGACTGCCTATCAGACGCTAAAAGACCGTCTTCAGATGGAGAACTTTACAGGAACTAAGCCGGTTCTTCTGGAGCAGGATATCTATAGTACGATTTATGTCAGCAATATTGCAGAAGACATTGCACGCGATATTGAGCAGGAACAGGCGGATCATCTAAAAAATGACTATAAGCACCGCATGACAGTTAACCGAACGCTATGCATAGGTTTGCTTAAGAGCGATCTGATTTATATCCTTTTGGAAAAAGACCGCAACAAGCAGGATGAGCTTTTTCAGCAGCTTTATGATGAGATCAGTAAAAATATAGTTCCTGTAAGGTCTGACAGGCATTATCATCGGACAAAGGGGCAACTAGCTAGCAATTATTCGAATACGCACAAACGCAGCTATTAATAGTTACGGGTATATCATGCCCAAAAAGGATATTCCCTGCTTCTGGTAGTGCATTTCGAATGTACCGATACCGGATCCGAGCTTAGATTCTTTTCATTACACACAAAATCTATCTAATGACGGACTTAACCAAATCTGTCATTTTTTTAAGTTAATGACATTGCAATTTTAAAGGGATTTATTCAATTCTAATTTTTCTTCATGAAACAACCCTGACAGGGTCAAAGTCTTTTTGTCGTTATTGCCGCCACCTGTTTTCTGTGATAGAATAAACAGGAAAATTTTGCTTTTTCCGTACCGGATGTCTGGCAGGGACTCTCCCCATGCAGACCTGCTTGTGGAATCCACCGCGCAGACTTCTTCAGTCCCGAGCCTTGCGGCACGAAGTTTTAACAACGTCATCCTGTCGTTTTCCGTGATGTACTGGGTAAGACTGTTCTTCTTCATAGCTCTCTATTTTACAGTTCAGACGATGCAGTGCTTCATCCATCTCCCTGCGCTGCTCCAGCAACAGCATTCTCTGCTGTTTCAACAGTGCGACACGCTCTGGAATGGTACTGTCTCCCTCCCGGAAAAGCCGAATATACTCGATGATTGCTGACACCGACAACCCGGAATTGCGCATATAAAGTGCCAGTTCCAGACATTTTACATCCTCATCACTGTAATTGCGGATTCCGCCCTTTGTACGATTTACTTTAGGGATCACACCCACCTTCTCATAGTATCTTAGTGTAGTCTGAGAGATCTTATATTTTTCACTTACTTCTCCAATCGTCATACCTCACCCTCTCTCGATTCGACATCGATTTTTTCCCAATCGCATCTTAAAATCATCATAGTCAAAATCTGTGAGCCTGATCAGTGTACCGTCCTCTTTTCTTCTCCAGATATCCGGCAGCGGCATACCGTTAAACGTGTTATTCTTGCAAGTGGAATAGATTGCCATATCACCGAAAAGGAGAAGATCGCCGACCTTTAATTCCTCTTTCAACCGATAATCACCGATCACATCACCGGCCAAGCAGGTAGGACCGCCCAGCCGAAATACATGGCCATATGCGCCCGGTTCCACTGCGCCGTACAACGGAGGTGTATACGGCATTTCGATAACATCAGGCATATGGCAGGCGGCACTGACGTCAAGGACAGCAATACAGTGTTCTCCATTCCGGACAAGATCCAGTACCCTGCATGCAAGATATCCCGCATTCAGTGCAATCGCCTCACCAGGTTCCAGATACACTTTGATATTCCATTTTCTTTGTGCATACCGAATCACCTGTTCCAGGCGTGTCACATCATAATCATCCCGCGTAATATGATGTCCTCCGCCCATATTCAGCCATTTCATGCCCGGAAGAACATCACCGAATGTTTCCTCAACAGCCTGCAGGGTTCTTTCCAGATCATCTGCATTTTGTTCACAGAGCGTATGGAAATGCAGCCCGTCCAGCATCGCAACAAGCGAATCCGTCATTCGCATATCCCACATGGCTCTTGTGGTGCCCAGACGGCTCCCTGCCGCACAGGGGTCATAAATCTCATGTCCTGTCTGCGTGGAACACTCCGGATTGATGCGAAGCCCGATACTTTTCCCATGCGCCTTCGCCTGCGCCCCAAACCGCATCAGCTGATCCGGCGTATTAAACACGATATGGTCCGCATAGGTAAGCAGCTCGTGAAACTCCTCCTCCCGAAATGCGGTACAAAACACATGCACCTCTTTCCCCGGCATTTCTTCTGCTCCCAGCCTGGCTTCATATAAACCGCTGGCTTCCGTTCCGGAAAGATATTCCGCAAGCAGAGGATAAAAATCATAATTTGAAAATGCCTTCTGGGCAAGCAAAATTTTACACCCTGTATGCTCCATCACCGAAGCCAGAATCGCTCCGTTTTTACGAAGTCCCGATTCATCGATGATATAGCAGGGAGTCGGCAGGTCTGCAAAAAGCTCCTTCGGTTTTTTTCCACCCAGCAGACGAAATGCCGGATGTCTGTCTGCAGCGCCCCCCATTAGTCCACCAGTACAGGATTATGGTTCTCTCTGCGCGGAAGACCATATTGATCCAAAGCTTCCAGAAACGGGTCCGGATCCATCTCTTCTACTGTATAAACACCCGGCCGATTCCATTTTCCGGTCAAAAGCATCAGTGCCCCGCACATGGCCGGAACACCGGTGGTATAGCTGATAGCCTGACTTTCCACTTCCCGGTAGCACTCCTGATGATCGCAAACATTATAAATATAGTAACGCTTGTCTTTTCCATCTTTTTTGCCTGTAAAAATGCAGCCGATATTGGTTTTCCCGTGCGTGCGCGGACCGAGGCTGGCCGGATCCGGCAGCAGTGCTTTTAAAAATTTGATTGGAACAATCTCCTGTCCTTCAAACGAAACCGGCTCGGTAGAAAGCATGCCTACATTTTCAAGACATTTCATATGCGTCAGATAACTCTGTCCAAACGTCATAAAGAAACGGATTCTTTTTACTTCCGGAAGATTCAGTGCCAGAGACTCAATCTCTTCATGGTGAAGCAAATACATATCTTTCTGTCCGGCACAGTCAAAGTCGTATTCTCTCTTGATGCTCATCGCGGGAATCTCTACCCAGTGACCATCTTCCCAATAGCTTCCCGGAGCTGACACTTCCCTCAGATTTACTTCCGGATTAAAATTGGTTGCAAACGGATAGCCGTGATCACCTCCATTGCAGTCAAGAATATCAATCGTATCAATGGTATCAAACTCATGCTTTTTCGCATAAGCACAGTAAGCCTGCGTGACACCTGGATCGAACCCGCAGCCAAGAAGAGCAGTCAGTCCTGCTTTCTCAAACTTTTCACGGTACGCCCACTGCCAGCTGTAATCAAAATATGCGGAAAATCCTTTTTCCTCACAGCGCTTCTTGTAAACAGCTCGCCATTCGGGCTGATTGGTGTCCTCCGGCTCATAATTGGCCGTATCCATATAATTCACTCCACAGGCAAGGCATGCATCCATAATCGTAAGATCCTGATACGGAAGTGCAATATTCATGACAAGCTCCGGCTGATAAGCCCGGATTAAATCGATCACCTGCTGAACATCATCCGCATCGACCTGAGCTGTCGTGATTTTCGTAGCTGTTTTGTCTTTCAGGGCAGCAGCAAGCGCATCACATTTTGCCTTCGTCCTGCTGGCAATGCACAACTCTGTAAAAACCGTGCTCACCTGACAGCATTTTCTAATCGCTACATTCGCAACTCCTCCGCATCCAATTACCAATACTCTGCTCATTTGTTATTATTCCTTTCTATCTTGCTGTATAATGCCAGAATCAGTTCTCTTAACACCTTGCACGATACTGCAGTCGAAGTTCCGCTGCTGTCCAGCATAGGCGCAAGTTCATTCATATCGGCACCAATCACATTTGTTTTTGAAACTTCCAGAATCGCATGAAGCAGATCTGTAAAAGTAACTCCCCCGGCCTCAGGAGTCCCTGTGCCCGGAAATATCGACGGATCCAGGCAATCCAGATCAATCGTAAGATATACCGGAACCTTTGATCGCTGCAGTTCCTTTACAAGCCTGGAGAGTCCGTCAAACCCAAACAGATGCATATCGGTATGTTCCCGTGCAAAAAGGAACTCCCCTCTCTCACCGCTGCGGATGCAGAATTGATGGATCCTCCCCTCCCCAAGCAATTCATAACAACGGTGCATCACACATGCATGGCTTAATTTCGCCCCAAGATAATCATCCCGCAAATCCGCATGGGCATCAAAGTGAATCATATGCAGATCCGGATATCGTTTCACTGCAGCCCGCACAGCCCCAAGCGTTACGAGATGTTCTCCACCTATCATGATCGGCAGTTTCCCGTCATGCAGAATGTGATCGGTTCTCTTCTCAATATCCGCTAAAGCAGAATCCGAAGAACCGAAACACAATTCCAGATCCCCGCTGTCAAAGACACAGGTATCCGTCAAATCCTGATCCTGGTACGGGCTATACGTTTCAAGGCCAAAGCTTTCATGCCGGACAGCCGATGAGCCGAATCTTGCCCCGGGCCGAAAACTTGTAGTAGAATCAAACGGCGCGCCAAACAGGACAATGGCAGCATCTTCATATTCACATTCACAGCCGATAAATGTTTCAATATTTTTCTTCATGCTATTCGACCTCCTGAAGCATCTGTTCCAGAAATGCCGGCAGATAAAATGCTCCCACATGCAGTTTCGTTGTATAATACTTTGTTTTCAACTGAAGCGCACTCCAGTTTTCCTCATGGAAGTCATCAATCGGATGATACTTTTTACTCGCAAAACCAAACAGCCAGTAACCTGCTGCATACGTCGGTATGTGTGCCTGATACACACGGCTGATCGGGAACGTATTGACAATCCGCTTGTGACTGCGCTGCAATTCTTCCGCATCATGTTTATAAAACGGACTTCCCTGCTGGTTGACCATGATACCGTCTTCATGCAGTGCATTATAGCAGATCCCGTAAAATTCACGGGTAAAATATCCTTCCGAAGGACCAAAAGGATCCGTAGAATCTACAATAATCAAATCATATTCGTCCTTGCACCGCCGGATGAAACGAAGGGCATTATCATAGTAAATATGTACCCGCCTGTCGTCGAGGCGGCAGGCGTTTTCGGGAAGATACGTGCGGCATGCCTCAATCACCTGCGTATCCATTTCAACAAGATCGATCCGCCGGATGCTTTTGTATCGTGTAAGCTCTTTTACAACGCCCCCATCTCCTGCGCCGATCACTAAAACATCCCGGATCCCGGGATGAACTGCCATCGGAACATGCGTAATCATCTCGTCATATATAAATTCATCGCGCTCTGTCAGCATCACATTGCCGTCCAGAGCCAGCACACGTCCAAACTCCGGCGTGTCAAAAATATCAATCTGTTGATATTCGCTTTTCTTCGAATACAAATGCCGGTTCACACGAATACTGTGTTTGACATCCGGGGCATGAAATTCACTAAACCACAGTTCCATCTGCCTACTCCTTCCCTATATCAGTATATTAAGATTCGATATACTCGAATCTTCCGGCCCGGTCATCAAACAACCTTTCATTTTCGCGTACTCAATATAATCCAGAATTTCTTCCGTAATCCGTTCTCCCGGTGCAAGGATCGGAATCCCCGGCGGATAACACATCACAAACTCACTGCAGACATATCCTGCGCTCTCCCGCAGCGGTACACTTTTTTTCCTGTTATAAAACGCTTCCTGAGGACTGAGAACCACTTCCGGATCAATATATTCCTGACTGAGCAGACCCCTGCTGTCCGTTTTGTATCTGCGGTGTATTTCAGCGAGTGCACTCACCAGACGTTCCACTTCCTGCATACGGTCCCCGATCGACAAATATGCAAGAATATTCCCGATATCCCCGAACTCAATCTGAATATCGTATTCATCTCGTAAAATATCATAAACCTCAATACCGGCAAGTCCAATATCCCGCGTATGTACACTGAGCTTGGTCGGGTCAAAGTCATAAACAGAATTTCCATTGATGAGTTCTCTTCCAAATGCGTAATATCCGCCAATTGTATTGATTTCTTCACGAGCATAATCTGCCATCTCCACCACCCTGGAGAAAATCTCTTTTCCTCGTAAAGCCAGATTCCTTCTGCTGATATCCAGGCTTGACATCAGCAGATAACTGCCGGATGTGGTTTGCGTCAGGTTAATAATCTGTCTTACATGCCCCTCACTGATACCCGGGCCGATCAATAGTAAGCTGGACTGCGTTAAACTGCCTCCGCTTTTGTGCATGGATACGGCTGCCATATCCGCACCTGCTGCCATTGCAGAAACAGGCATATGCTCTCCGAAATAAAAATGGGTGCCATGCGCTTCATCAACCAGGCAGAACATGCCTGCATCATGCGCCATTTTCACAATAGCTTTCAGATCACTGCACACTCCATAATATGTAGGATTATTTACCAGAACTGCAACCGCATCCGGATTCTCTGAAATTGCTCTGGCTACCTGTTCCCGCTTCATGCCGAGTGAAATTCCAAGTCTGTGATCAATCTCCGGATTGATATAAACAGGCACTGCACCGCAAAGCACCAGTGCATTAATCACACTTCGATGAACATTACGCGGCAATATGATTTTATCACCGCGTTTGCAGGCAGATAATACCATACTCTGCACGGAACTCGTGGTTCCGCCAACCATCAGAAAGGCATGCGCTGCCCCAAACGCCTCTGCCGCAAGAATCTCCGCTTCATGGATCACCGATACCGGATGGCACAGATTATCCAGAGGTTTCATACTGTTCACGTCGATCTCTACACATTGTGCTCCCAGAAAATCCGCAAGTTCCGGATTCCCGCGCCCCCGCTTATGTCCCGGCACATCAAAAGGTACTACCCGCATCTGCCTGAAACACTGTAACGCTTCATAAACCGGCGCCCGTTTTTGGGCTGCTGTTCTGTTCTCTTCCATCTCACACCTCACAATAAAAAATGCGCAAGCTGTAATTACACAACTTGCGCACATCCCACCAGTTTACGAAAATCCCGGCTATGGAAAGCGGAAATTTTCGGGTTGCAGAATACGATCCTTCATCAGATCGAAACGGATATAGGGTACTCAGAGTCTATATAGCAACAGTACTTTTACTACTCTTTATTGACCATTTCACAAGTTTGCGTAATGTACGCATTTCGGTTGTTAAGTAACCAACTTATAAAACTGAGCTTTTAACTCAATCAATAACGCGGCAAAAGCCGCCATTCGGCAGTGAACCTGGCTGTCCGTATGGCCATAACTCCAGCTGGAGTGGTCCGTAATAATCGCTTGGAAGACTCTGACGTAAAATTATATAAAATTATACCATCTTCGCTTAAGATTTCCTCTGCATTATACTATTTAAAGTATACTCTAAGTCAAGCTTTTTCCAAAAATTTCCTTCTTTCTTTTCAAAGCGGCCGGGATCTATCGTTTCAA
>JALFHZ010000099.1 GCA_022776445.1 Lachnospiraceae bacterium | reverse complement strand
CTGAAACGATTGTTTTCCGTTCAGACAGATCGTTTTCTTCCATTCGTTATAAGCCTCCGACACAACCGCCTGCTCAGCTGTGAACAGGGATGATCCCTGAAATACCAGTTTTTCCCCATCACGTTCCAGATCCCACTGCGTACACTGCTGTGTTTCAGCCGCAACCCGCACTTCCGGCGACAGATGATATGCGGTGCTGACTTGGTGCTCCCCATCACACAGAATCTCATTGACAATCATCCAGATTCCGGCATCTGCCGCCATGACTCTTCGAATCACCAGACAAAGTTTCCCGTCCTGCATGGTATGATGGTAAGACATTTCCGCGAAATGAACCCCATCACAATGACGGTCATAGACTTTATGACAGTTCGCATAACTGTCATAGCTCCAGGATCCTTTCGGAATACCCATGGACCCTCCGTCTACCACACAGACATTGTGCGCCTGCGCCTCTTTCAGCATGATGCGCATCGGTTCATCCTCCCGGTATGAATATCTCCCGCTGTCAACCAGAAATGGCATTCCGCGATAATACAACGAAATGTGGGTCAGATCTGCATGTCCGTGCCCGCTCCCCAGAGGTCCGCATGTCAGATACGTAAAGCATGCATCTTCCTCCCAGCTGCTCCTGAAATACAGATTGCCCGTATCCACAGCCGTCAGAACCCGTTCCCCGGGTTCCGCCGGCTTCATGGCCTCATAAGCACAGATTCCCGGGCGTCCAAACAGCAGTGCACTGTCCAGATCCACACGATTTCCGCCTCCGAAACGAAAAATTCCGTCACCGGTCAAAACTGCCGCTTTCACCAATACATCCCGAACATCCGTCACATCACTGTCACACTGTGCAATCTGGCAATGATCCGGCCCGGCGGCAAACAGTACATACCGGCTCATATTCTGAATCACCGGCCTCAGCCATTGTGCCTTTGCGCTTTTCACAAAGTCCGCAGTCTGAAGAAGCTTCATACAGGCCAGCAGCACCTCCATATGATACATGATCGACTGCTCCCAATGAGAACCGTCCTCCAGTATCTGCAGATCCATCTGCCGCTGCAGCTCATCCCACGCCCACTGCTCCAGCCCGTCCCCTGGAATTTCTTCGCCAAACAGCAGATATCCCTGACAAATGGCCGCCGTCTGCAGCACTCCCCAGTTGCTCAACGTATATTTCCTGATATAGCGCTGCCTCATGGACAGAAACTGACTGCACAGGCTCCCCATCAAAAGGTTTTCTTCCTCCTCATCCAGCATCTGTTCTCCCTCCAGATACAGAATCAGATGCTGCCAGTTCATGCAGCGGATTCCGGTATCGATCGTTCGGGTTGTCTCTGTGCCCTGAGGCAGAAGCGGGTTATTCCGGATCCAGTGAATCAGATACCATTTCAGCTTTTCTATATAGCGTTTCTCCCCGGTCAGCTTCCACGCCCAGAACAGTTTCTTCAGAAAATCATGGCGGTTCAGCATATAAACCCACTCCGGATCTCCATTGCTGCTGATGTCCCACTGCATGTTCTGCATGGTATAAGGTGTCGGACATGGTTCCATATCCCAACGGTCTGTAAAGCGAAACGTCTGATCCACCAGCTCACCGGCCTGCTTAAGCAGTTCTTCTGTCTCCTTCCGGCAATATTCCTGTATATACCCTGCTGTAAAATCGTAGTCTATCCAATCCCGATACTGTTTAGCGATCTGCCGCATTCTGACATGCAATGCCATAACACTTCTCCTTTCAAAACGCCAAAAGGAGACACCTTCCGGTGTCCCTTTCAGTTCATTTATACTTATGCAATAATGCCCAGACAGGACAGTACTACACCAATGACGATGGTCAGCATAACCAGCTTATAGGTTGTCCATTTCTTCACTTTGATCAGGTAGAAAATCAGTCCTGTAAACAGTACCGGCAGAAGTCTTGGTGCAATTGCATCAATCATATCCTGAATTGCAACAATCTTTTCCTGATTATCCGGCATAGCCGCCACATACTTGATCGGAGTCGTAATCTTAACAAAGTTTACAGCCAGACCGGAGATAACCGTTACACCGATCATACTTGCCACGTTGGAAATCTGCTCCATCTTGGAACTCAGGGTTGCGATAATGCTGGTACCCAGTTTATAACCCCAGAGACCGCTCAGCACCTTTGCCAGCAAAAGAACAATGTTCATGCCCAGGAAGAACAGGATCGGTCCCATAAGCAGTCCGTCCATAGCCAGGGAAGCACCGATGGTCGCAAACAGAGGAGCCAGACAGAACTGTGCCAGAGAGTCACCGATACCGGCCAGAGGTCCCATCAGAGCCATCTTGATATTACGAACTTCTTTTGTCGGTGTATCATTTTCCAGCATTACCAGATGCAGACTGCTGATAAACGGTACAAAGTGGATATTGGTATTGAAAAATTCGATGTTTTCTTTTAAAGCTTCCTGTAATTTGTCATCGTCATCGCGATACATTTTGCGCAGAGCCGGATACAGCATATTCGCATAGCCAAGGCCCTGATAGTTACCATAGTTGAAACCATTCTGCAGGAAATATGCACGCAGGGATGTCTTAATATAATCCTTTTTTTCCAAACGATTAGATGCCATCTTCAAATTCAACCTCCACTTCTTCTACAGATTCGCCTTTCTTTCCGGCGTTGAAAAATACCATCAATGCAACTGCGGTACCCAGAACCGCAACACCCATAACCGGAAGGTTCAGGTAAGCGATGCAGATATAACCAAGCAGTACGAACGGAATCAGTTCTCTCTTAGCCATAACATTCAGAATCATTGCAAAACCGATTGCAGGAAGCATCTTACCTGCCATTCCAAGACCGGTGCTCAGCCATCCCGGAATCAGAGAAATCACCTTCTGAAGACCATCACTGCTGAATGCTCCGGCAAAACCGATGATAAAACCAACCACTGCAAAGATGATGACGGTCAGATTTGCTGCCATACGGAACGTGCGGAAATCCTTTTTGTCAAGTGCCTTGTAAGCTACACTGGTCAGCGTAGTTGCAAATGTGTAGGTTGCTGTAATGATAAACTGGAAAGCAACTGCAAACGGGAAAGACAGTGCCAGCGCAGAACCCACATCAATGCCGGCATCCTTCATCGTGATCGCAATGATTGTACCTACAATACCAGGTCCCATCGGGTTCGGAGGTACAGAACCACCCTGAGACACACCAAATCCCATAAATGCAAGTTCACCAACTGCACCCATAGCAAGGCCGGTCGGCAGATCCCCCAGAATCAGACCAACGCCGGTTGCCATGATCAGACAACGGTTTGTATAAATTCCAAGCAGCATACCTGCAAGACACAGACCGGTCCACAAACCGATTAATACGCATTGAAACATTGAAATTGTCACTTTTTTACCCTCCTTAAACCTTATCTCTCTTAAGCAGTTGCTTATAAGTACTTATTCAGATCTACTTTTCCGCTGCCGTCATCGCCGGAAGCAGTTGCCTGTGTATTGAAGGTCACGCCATACTGGTCACGCAGAGTACGAAGCGCGTTCTTATCCGCTTCTCCCAGAGCAATGTATTTGCTTACCTCTTCTTTTCCAGGACCATGATGGATGTTGCCCACGTTGATTTCCTTCACGGGCACACCGCCTGCCACCAGCTTCAGAGCATCCTCCGGAGTCTTGCACACGATAAAGATCGTCTGCTTCGGGGAAGCTTTGTGAATGATATCACAGGTATGCTGAACAGAGAAGAAACGCATTGCGATCGTCTTCGGAACCACAGCCTTAATCAGCATCTGCTGCATCGGATCCTCGCTTGCGGCATCGTTGGCTACGATGACGGTATTACAGCCCAGTGCCTTGATCCAAAGTTGTCCCTGTCCATGAATCAGTCTCTCATCAATACGAAATGCTACGATATTTGGTGTTGCCATGGTTGTATCCTCCTTTTACCAATACAAATTCCAGTCTTTGTAGAACCGGATCAATGCTTCCAGATAATAATAATCTCCCCAGATGTTTCCTTCATCCACGCCCTTGCCGGAATGCCAAGAATACACTCCATGAAGCAGAACCGGATTTCCGGGCTCTTTCACCGGATTCACATAGTTTTCTATCAGAGAACGCAGAATCCGATGCATCGCGTGATGATAGGTTTCTTTCTCCGGATGAACCTCCGGCATGTATTTCAGCATTTCATGCATGCCGCATACGGCAACGGCTGCTGCGGAAGAATCCCTGGACTGACCGGATCCATCTCCAAAAATCAAATCCCAGTAGCAGACATCATCTGCCGGAAGACGGTTCAGAAAATAATTGGTCATGCCTTCAAACAGGTTGAATGCGCTCTCATCCCGGGTGTAACGGTAATTCAACGGAATACCATAAATTCCCCATGCCTGTCCTCTTGCCCAGGCAGAGTCATCGCTGTATCCCTGCCTCGTCACTCCCTTCACCGGCTCACCGGTTTCCGGATCAAAGTAGAATGTGTGATATGCAGAAGCATCATCACGGATCACGTTGTTGCAGGCTGCTGCATAATGACGCTCAGCCATCGTGCGGTAAGAAGCATCACCGGTTACCTCAGTTGCCCAGTAAAGCAGCGGAATATTCAGCAGACAGTCAATAATCAGACGGTAATTGTCCTTCGCTCCAAGCTCTCCCCATGCCTGAATGAAACCGCCCTTTTCCTGAAACCGTTCGCTCAGTTTTTTTGCTGCAAGAAGTCCCGCCTTCTTCCCAGCTTCCAGCCTTTCTACCTTATAGCCTGCCACGCAGGAAGGCATGTACAAAAAGCCAAGATCGTGATGATCCAGTTCAATCCGCTTCTCGACACGATTCAGAAATGATGCCACGTTTTCTTCTGCTCTCTGGCGAAATACATCGTCTCCCGTGTACTCATAACACAGCCACAGAAGTCCGGTCCAGAATCCATCCGTCCACTCAATATTGTCAATCACCGGGTACTTCAGTTCCCTGGTTGCAGGATACGGGAATCTGGTTCCGAAGTAGTCCAGATTCAGACGAACCTGTTCCACCACTTCTTCAATCGCCCGCTCCACTTCTTCTCTGGTCAGAAATGTTTCCGCCAGGTATTGCTCTCTCTTTCTGATCGGCTCTACATGAATCTTCTTTATCATATGATTCCCCTCTTACTAACCTGTCCCCTGATTATAGTCCGTCTTCAAATTCCGGCTCATCATTGCCGCCATTCAATGCATCCAGATTTACCAGTCCCTCTTTACCGGCATTCAGTGCTGAAGCAGCCAGCTGATCCATCGTGTACATGCCTCTGGAAAAGATCGCTTCCACGAGAGCCGGCATGTTTGCCCCTGCAATGACCTGAATGTGTTTGTCAGACCGCTCCAGCTTGATCGCGGTTGCCATATTAAACGGGGTTCCGCCTACAAGATCTGCCAGAATCAGAATTTCATCTCCCTCAAGCTCTGCGATCGCCTGATCCAGTTTCCTGCGAAGATCATCAGAACTCATACCCTCTTCGAAGTCCACGCCAACTGTGCTGTCCGGTTTGCCTGCGACAAGGCTCACTGCACTCAATAGTCCGGTCGGGAAATGACCATGACCTGTTACAATAACACTCGTCATCCCAATACTCCTTTCTTATTTACCTTTTGTTTTACTTTACTTTGTTTACTGTCATCCCAAAGTCGTCTGTTCTTCTGTCAATTTTCCGTCATATTTGGTAAACTGTTTTACCTTGGCTTTAGTATATTTCTTTATGCTGAATATGTCAATATCTTTTTCAAATCAACCTTTATTTTTATGTTTTGCACAATTATGCATGTCGTTTTTTGTGCATATTCAATGATCTGGTTCCGGATTACCCTCATTTTTAAACCGTTTCTGATTTCTCCCCCTTTTTTGAGTAAACCCTCAAAAGTTTACTTCCGTTTTGTAAACTCGTTCAAATATAAAAAGGCGTTTACCTGCTCTCCATCATTGCAGGTAAACGCCTTTTACTTGTTGCTAATCCGTATTTCCTTCATCTGCTTCCTGTACCGTACAGAATTCCTCCGGAATCTCCGATACAAAGTCCACGGATAAAACCGCCTGTGGCCAGTTCAACTGTACACGTGCATGTTTATCCTTTTTTTCTGCTGCCTGTTTCAGGACATGCAGGATCTCTTCCAGAATCTCCCGCGTCAGATAGCCGCCGCGCCAGTGAAACTGCAGCGTCTTTCCTTTCTTTGCCGCCTGCAGTGCACGTTTGGATACTTCTTCCAGCTTCGTAAACGAAAGTTTTTTCTCCTTGTAGTAAAAATGATCTCCATCCCTGCAGTCCGGCACCGGGTAGATCACCGGCTCGTGATCCCGGAAGAATCGTGCATCATCCAGATTATAATAGTCATAACGGATTCCTGTGCTTTTTCCAAGACTGTTATCAAAGGTTGCATCCAGATGAAAGTAGGTTCCTTCAATCCGGACTATGTTCCAGGCATGACGATACCGGATTTTCTTTTCCGGATTTGCATCCGATATCGCGATTATACACCAGATGCCAAGCCGGTCGCAGAGGATCTTCACCGTCTTGGCAATTCCTTCGCAGACACCCACTCCCTGTCCCAGAGGGCCGATGATCTCATGGGAATATGCTTTCTTCAACTTATCATAACGCACTCCGGAACAGATAAAATCATGAATATAGGCTTCTTTCTCCCACTCCGTCATGCTCTGCGCCGGCCGCACCAGCTTCGTAATACGCGCTTCCATCGCTTTCTGGTGTTCCTTCACTTTTCCCTTGTCAAACAGATATTCCGGTATCAGCTCGGCATTGCTTCCATCCGGATAAAAACGATACCGGAATCCGGATGCCCAGAATATCTCCGGGCAATCCAGGCGCAGTTTGAAAAAAATCTCCGTCAGTTCCCTTCCATCCAGAAGCGGAACCGAAAAAGCAGAGTCCAGCGAAGCCAGCCCTGCTTTCATGGCACGGTAAACCGCCTGATGGGGTTTACTCATCTGATTGTAATAATATGGTTCCATTATTTCTCCGTATTGTATCCATCCGGATTGTTGGACTGCCATCTCCAGGAATCTTCGCACATCTCCTCGATTCCATACTCTGCCACCCAGCCGAGTTCTTCCTTCGCCTTCTCCGGGTTGCAGTAGCAGGTAGCGATATCACCGGCTCTTCTCGGCTTGATCTCATACGGCAGTTCCTTGCCGCAGGCTTTGCCGAAAGCCTTTACCACCTGAAGCACACTGTATCCGTGACCGGTTCCCAGATTGTAGATGCGAACAGTCTTTTCTTCTTTGAATTTCTCCAGCGCTTTGACATGTCCTCTTGCCAGGTCAACCACGTGAATATAATCTCTCACGCCGGTTCCGTCCGGAGTATCATAGTCATCGCCAAATACACCGATGCATTTCAGCTTGCCGATCGCAACCTGTGCCACATAGGGAAGCAGATTGTTCGGAATGCCCTTCGGGTCCTCACCAATCAGACCGGATTTGTGCGCACCGATCGGATTGAAGTAACGAAGCAGAATCACGTTCCACTCCGGATCCGCATGCTGAATGTCCATCAGCACCTGCTCCAGCATGGTCTTCGTCTGTCCATATGGATTCGTCGGAGTTTTCTTCGGACACTGCTCGGTAATCGGAATCTCAGCCGGATCTCCGTAAACGGTGGCAGAAGAACTGAAGATGATGTTCTTCACGCCATGTCTGCGCATGCTGTCGCACAGCAGCAGCGTTCCGGTCATGTTGTTGTGATAATACTCGATGGGTTTCTGTACGGATTCACCAACAGCCTTATAGCCCGCAAAATGAATCACCGCGTCAATCGCTTCCTTGTCGAAAATCGCATCAATCGCCGGCTGATCCAGAAGGTCCGCTTCATAGAAGGTCACTTTCCTGCCCGTGATCTGCTCCACACGCTCCAGCGCCTTCTCGCTGGCATTGTACAGGTTGTCCACTACCACTACCTCATAGCCTTCGTTCAGTAATTCCACACAGGTATGGCTGCCGATATAACCGGCTCCGCCTGTTACCAAAATTCTCATACCATACTCCTCCTTCAATCAATCTGTTTATCTCTATTGTATACTATTTTTCATTTTTCTCCATCATAAAATGTTACAAAAAACTGTCCATTTGTCAGTAATTATGCAACGAATCGTTGCGTCGGATGACAGAATCCGCTACAATAATGATACAGCAGCATTCAGGACAAGACAAAATACATTCTTCTGGAAAGGAATATCGCATGGAACAATCCATATCCATTAAAATCCCGGTTTACGAACAGCAGGATCTGTCGGTCAATTCTTTCGGTCACTCCGTGACCGCCCCCTGTCACCAGTATGGCCCCGCCGTCAGACCCTATTACCTGATTCACTTTATTCTGAAGGGGAAAGGGGAATATATCACCAACAATACCAGTTACCAGCTCGCCGAAGGTCAGGGGTTCCTGATCGAGCCGGACAGCCAGATTATGTACATCTCTGACCGAGAGGATCCCTGGACTTATATCTGGGTCGGCTTTTCCGGCAGATTCGCCCATACACTGCTCTCTTCCCTGGGGCTGTCACAGGAGCAGCCGATTTTCCGAAGTTCCGAAAAAGACCGGCTGCTGGAATACGTATCCAATATGATCCGCCACAACCACGGCAGCATCGAGGATACCTATTATATTATGGGCATGCTGTTCCTGTTTCTGAGCACCATCGCATCCTCCAACCGTGACACGCTTCCTCCATCAGACGGCAACGTCTATATCAATCAGGCGATTACCTACATTCAGAACCACATCACGGAATCGTTCCAGGTAGACGATATTGCACATTATGTCGGTCTGAACCGCACCTATTTAAGCACTCTGTTCAAGACGCACACCGGGCTTTCTCCGCTTAAATATGTGCAGGCATTCCGCCTGACACAGGCCCGCAGTCTTCTGGAGTCCACCAGCCTGTCTGTGGCCAGCATCGCCTGCTCCTGCGGATACCAGAGTCCGGAAGCCCTGATCAAGCTTTTTAAACAGCGCTACCAGATCTCCCCGGCCGCCTACCGAAAGGAAGTCCATAAGCGGCAGGGCTCTACGCAGCAAATGGAGCATCCTCGTCAATGACGAGGATGCTCTCCATATCCGTATGCAGTATTCTGCTCAGAACCAGCAGATTATCCAGAGAAGGAAGAGACCTGCCGGATGTCCACTTGTAGATCGCTTGAGGGGAACCAAATCCCATCATCTGCTGGATATCCCTTGCAGTATAGCCATGTTCCCGGATCAGGGAACTGATTCGCTGTGCGGTTTTCTCCTGATTGATCGTCAAATATACTCGTTTCACATGATCGCCTCCCATGATGTTTTGTTCAAACTTTTCTTTCATGTACATCATACCACAGGTTGAAACAAAAATCATTCAACCAGCGGTTGAATGATCGTCCTGTTTTCCTCTTAACTCAGCTCCATCTGCTCCAGAAACGGCACCGAGAGCACAAACCGGTTTTTCTCCACCGTGAGAAGTCCTTCCCGCTGCATCTTGCTCAGCTCATTGGACAATGCACTCCGGTCGACATTCAGGTAATCCGCCAGCTGCTGCCGGTTGAACGGAACGACGACAACAGAACCTGCCTGCCGCACGCGCTCCGACGAAAGATAGGAAATCAACCGACCGCGAATGGATTTGGACGAAGTGTGAAACATTCTTCTGGAAAGCCTGAGATTCTTCCGGGCGGAAATCGTCAGAAGATTGCGCACCAGTCTGCTGTGGTGCTCACAGGTATTCGGACAAATCCGCAGTACCCGCCCTGCATTCAAAAACAGAACCTCCGTCGCTTCTGCCGCTACCACGCTCACCATCAGAGGTTCTCCCGGAACGCACGCATAGGTTTCCGCAAACACCTGTCCCGGTTCCAGCCGATCCAGAATGCTTTTATTCCCCCAGAAATCATCATTTTCAACAGACACACTTCCGGACAGTACCATCCCCATGGATTCCGTCACATCTCCTGCCCGCAGAATCACAGCCCCTTTTGCATACGTTCTGACCTCTCCCTTCAGACAATTCAGAACAGCGCTGACCTCTTCCGGTGTGTCTCCGCGAAACAGCATGGTTTTTGATAAAAATAGAGTATCCATCTTTCCTCCTCCGGGCAGCGATTGTTGTCATTTACGTTGTTAAAACAACATACATGTTGTTTAGATTATAGTATACTATGCCCATAAGATCAAGTATCCTATTCACATGTTTTCTTAAAGGAGGAATTTTCATGATCCGTAAGATCATTCACATTGACGAAGAAAAATGCAACGGCTGCGGGCTGTGCGCGCAGGCCTGCCATGAAGGTGCAATCGGTATGGTAAATGGCAAAGCCACACTGCTGCGTGACGATTACTGCGACGGTCTGGGCGACTGTCTCCCGGCATGTCCAACCGGTGCGATTTCCTTTATTGAACGGGAAGCTGCCGCATATGATGAGGCAGCGGTACAGGCACATAAGCAGAGTCACACCGGCTGCCCGGGCACTCAGGCCCGGATGCTCCATACCGCACCCGTTTCCCATACATCCGCCGCGGCACCTGCCGCTTCCTGCTCACAGCTTCAGCAATGGCCGGTACAGATCAAGCTGATGCCGCTCAAAGCACCTTACTATGACAAAGCCAGACTGCTCATTGCCGCGGACTGCACCGCATATGCCTATGCGAACTTCCATCAGGAGCTGATGCGCGGCAAAGTCACCGTCATCGGATGTCCGAAACTGGATGAAGGGGACTATACCGAAAAACTGACTGAAATCATCCGCAGCAACGATATCCAGAGTGTAACCATCGTACGCATGGAGGTACCATGCTGCGGACGACTGGAGCAGGCAGCCGTAAATGCCCTGAAAAGCAGCGGAAAGTTCATTCCCTGGCAGGTGGTAACGGTTTCCATCGACGGAAAGATCCTGCCGTAACTTTGTAAAACGTGATGTGAAAGGTAATACCTTTCAAAATACTGGTGATGGAAAACGCCCACCAGATGCCATTGACGCCAAGTGCGGTGCGACTCAGAAGCAGAGCAATCGGAATACGGAGTCCGGTCAGCAGCACGGAAATCATACTGCAAAGTCTGGTATTGCCAAGGCCGGAGAGCGCACCGACACCCAGCAGTTCTATACAGTTAAACACCGTTCCCGCGCCAAGGATCTGCAGATACTCTGCGCACATCCCGATTTCTTCCGGCGTATGGAAAAATACGCCGGAAATGGTATCCGGGAACAGAAAAAACATACACGCGATAAAGCCGCTCCAGATCACAATCATGATGCAGGAAATCCGGTATCCCTCCCGCACGCGGTCCATCCTGGCTGCTCCATAATTCTGTGCACAAAACGCATTCAGCGCGGATGAAAATCCGCTCGCGATATTCCATGCCAGCGCCTCAATCTGCGCTCCCACACGCTGCACTCCGATCGCAGCATCGCCAAAAGTTCCCGCGATTTTGGAAAGACACATGGAAATAAAACAGTACATCACACTCTGTATCGCACTGGGAATACCGATTCGGAAAATCTCCTCGACACAGCGGGAATCCGCTTTCTGCAGCAGATTGACCTGCCTCAAAATGGAATTTCCATTCTTTTCTTTATAAATATCTGCCGCCATCACGCCGACCACCACGGCCTGCGCCAGGATCGTCGCAATGGACGCCCCCAGAGTCTCCAGTCTCGGAAACATTCCGATTCCAAGGATCAGCATCGGATCCAGAATCATATTCAGCATCAAACCAATAAAATTCGCCTTTAACGGTACTCTCGAATTGCCCTGAGCCGTATAAAGTCCGGTCAAAACCTGCCCCAGATAAGAAAAAATCACAATCCCGCAGGTGACCCGCAGATAGATTTCCGCGGAACGAATCGCCGCCGGATCCCTCAGTCCCCAGAGGGAAACCAGAGTCGAAGCCGAAGCCATGCAGAACCCGCCGTACAGAACACCAAATAAAATCGTCATCTGCAGCGCCGCCGCCGCATACGCTTTTGCTTTCTCCCTGTTTCCGCGCCCCAGTTCCTGCGCCACCAGAACCTGTCCGCCCATCCTGGGGATCATCGACAATCCCTGCGACAGCCACACAAACATACTGCCGATTCCCACTCCCGACAACGCCTTGCCGCTCAGGGTTCCAATCCACACCATATCGGTAATGCTGTATGCTGTCGATAAAAATGATGCCGCAACAATCGGCATAGCCAGTCGGGTCAGGACTGCCGAAATCGAGCCGGATGTTAAATTACCCTTTGCAGTTTCCATGATGCCATTCCTCACCGTTCTTTAATCTGCTCCGCAGATACAGCAGAGCCTGTACAATCAGACATCCATGATCCACTGCGATCCCATCACTCTTTAAAAGCTCATATCGCTCCTGCGGAAGCAGACGGTGACCGGACCGGCTCACCTTTACATCCGCGCTGATCCGAAGTGCCCGCTCCGCGTTGGAAAGACGCAGATTCCAGATCTCCTGATCCGACTCTGAACTGTCGCTTTCCTGATGCAGCTGAACATCCATCCAGACCGCATCCGCGGCATCGTCTCCTGCCTTCACCGGAATATCCCCTTCCACCAGTGCAAGAAACGAAGTCGTAATCACACGCCATCTGGGATCACGGTCATAGTTTCCCCAGGTTTTCAGCTGCTGAAGCGGAAGTCCACTGACACCGGTCTCCTCCTCCAGTTCCCGCGCCGCACCCTGATCCAGATCCTCCCGCATCTCCACAAAACCGCCCGGAGTCGCCCAGAATCCAATACTCGGATGATTGCTTCTCTTTACCATCAACACCTGGAGAGGCTGCCCCCAGTACTCCAGTTTTTCTCTGCTTCGAACCACGATGATATCCGTCGTATTGCTCGGACAGTCGTATTTTTTCGGATTATATCCTTCCAGAAATTCCTCCAGATTCAACCCGGCACGGTTCCTCTCCCCCGTTCCATAAAAGCGACTCAAATCTTCCAAAAAAGCCATAACATTCCCTCACATTAAACTTTCGGCCGGTAAATGATCTCATTCACAGCATACACGGTGACAAATGCCTTATCATCCGTTTTTTCAATAAACCGCATCAGTTTTGCATACTCATTCTTATCCACAATGGTGATGATCTCCCGCCGCTTCTGAAGATCATAAGCACCGTATGCCTCATAGACCGTTGCACCGCTATGCAGCTGATGCAGAATAAATTTCCGGATTTCTTCTTCCTTCTCCGATATGATACAGACACGTTTCTTGATGTTGGAACCGAAAATAAAATGGTCCAGCACAATACCGTTCAGATACGTACCAATCACACTCAGTACAACAATTTTCTTATCATAAACCAGTGCAGAAGAAAGCGCTACGCACATTCCGGCAAGAGACATCGCCCTGCCCAGTTCCATACGCAGATACTTATTCAGAAATTTCGCAACGATATCCAGACCACCGGAGGATGCATTACGGTTAAACAACATCGCCAGACCAATGCTGACCACAAACACGTAACACAGCATATCCAGAAACGGATCAGCGGTCATAGATACAAAATCCGGAAACAACCACTCCAGAATCCCGATCAGCACCGGCAGAAGAATCGAAGTATAAACCGTCTTTCCCCCGAATTCTTTTCCGATAAACAGAAATCCCAGAACCAGCAGTACCACATTCAATCCCATGGTAATCACGGAAATCGGAAACGGAACAAAATTCGCCAGCACAATCGCCAGACCGGAAATACTCCCTACCGAAACATGACTGGGAACCAGAAAGAAAAATACGGCAGCAGCCACAACTGCAGTCGCCGCCGTGATCATAAACCATTCCCGTATCATTGCTTTTATTTTCATCAAAGGCCTCCTCAAAGCACTCATGTCTGGCTCTCATTCTGCATAATCTGCGGAATAAATCTTCTCGCAAACGCTCCATTTCCCCGGCTCTTCACGTAAAAATATCCAATCACAGAGAAAACGACAGCACCGATGAAATTTACAAACAGGTCCGCCATCGTATCCTTCAATCCGATATCCAGATAACCGCCTACTCCAAGCGGAATCTGCTGACCATCTGCAACGACAATCACATCGGAAATATTCCGGAGCACTACCGGAACATTTGACATCGTCGGATCCAGCGTGACACTGGAAATCGTCGTCACCACCGTGTCCTTCTGCATATCGAACAGCAGAAACTGATCCATGGAAAATTCAAAAAACTCCCACAGCACTCCGATCGTCATGGAAAAGCAAAATGCCACAATAGCCATAAAAACCGGCGAAAGCTGCAGGGAAAAGCGTTCGCTCCGGTCAAACAGATCTACCAGACTGAATCCAATGGCTGCACACAGAAAACCATTCAGCGTATGGAGCATGGTATCCCAGTGCGGATAGGTCACATAAAAGGAACGGATCTCTCCCAGAATTTCTGCTGCAAAAATGAACAGCATGATAATGATCTCCAATGTATCCGGAAAATCAATCCTCAGCTGGCGTTCCAGAATCGTGGGCATGACAAACAGAACCAGAGTCATCAGACAAAGGAACACATTTTCAAAGTTACGATTGAAAAACTGTGCAACCATAATCAAAATCACCGCTGCCCGCAGAAACAGATAGACCGCTGAGATAACCGGTTTTCGTCTCAGTTCCTTCTCGGCAGCACGCAGGCCGCGAAGCATCTTGTTTTTATTCTTTTCCATCACAATTTCCTCCTTTCCTTTTCCATACTTTCTATTCTATAACGTTTCTACAGGATCTGCAATCAACAATTCCAATCAGTAAGAATATTTTTGATAAAAGAACAAACAAGGGTGCAGCCACCCATACATGGATGACCACACCCTCATTCTTAGCTTTCCTTATTCAAACAGTTCATAACCATAGGAATTAACAACTGCATTCAGCTTCTTTCCTGCCTTACAGTCCTCACAATTGCAGGGATCAGACAGCTTGAAGTTCGGCAGATCCTCATGAGTAAATACCCCGTTGACCGGATACCCGTCCACCTCATTGACGTTTGCAAAAATAACGGACAGACCCGTAATCTTGCCTCCGAAGGCAAGGATGGTGCCGATCGCCTTGCTGATGGTTCTTCCGCTCATCGCGGTAGCAAGAACTACCAGTACATGACGTCCCTTAATCATTGGCTTGATATTCTTACGAACCACCATCTGACCACGGTTGTCGAACTCCGGTGTCACGACATAGAAACTGTTATGCTTAGTATTGATCGGATATCCGCTTGCCAGAAGCTCTTCAGCCAGATACGCGCCGATCACTTCGCAGCCGTCCATACAGATAATGGTATCGATCGGCGCAAAGGTTGCTCCCATATCAGACATTGAACCGATCTCCATCATACTGTGAATGCCCAGATCAACCTTGACTTTTCTGACGTATTTCTCCGCCATTACCTTCGCAACCATCTTTGCCTCAGCCTGACGCATTTTCAGGGTGGACATATCAATATAGTAATTGACATGGAAACGGTCACTGGAAAAATGTCCCGGTGTTACTTTCAGCACCAGATCACTGTGATCACGGCAGGGAATCTTGATTTGTTCTTCCATCTTCATTCACCTCTCAACTTGTTTTCGATCAGCATTTGATCTGAATTCCGGTATCAAATTTCTTATCATCCACAATTACACG
>JALFHZ010000097.1 GCA_022776445.1 Lachnospiraceae bacterium | reverse complement strand
AAAACGGTACTGTTTACTTCTTATAATAATCATCCGATTGATGGTGTAGTGGAGAAACTGACGTCGCTTTCCTATCGGGGAAAGAAGATTCCTTTTCCGATTGTTCGTCTGGGAAATCAGGAAAAAATGAAGGCTGCGTTGGTGGAAATCCGTGGTTTGTATGAAAGAACAAAATCAATTCCTGTATATGATAAAGCACTCAGCAAAAAAAAGGATAATCAGGCGGGACAGATGAAGCGGTTGTCTGAACTTTTGCGAAAATATCAGGAAAAGCTGGACTTAAAGGAACGCATTGAGACGATTGACCGACTGTTGGAATACAGTCAGAGCAGGAAAACTTCCATGCAGATGCTGCCTTTTGAAACCGATCTGGGCGGCAGGCAGTTAAATCGGGTCAGGCAGCAGATGGAGAAGATAGGAGAGATTACGGATGAGGATGCATGGTCATTGTTGATGGAAGATGTGGAGGAACTGAAAAAATATTTGTTCTATACATCGGTAAAATATATTCAGAAGCTTGACGCGCCTGCGTACGAAGACTTGAAAGAAATACTGCTGACAGAAGATGAGGAAATATGTATAAGGGCATTTGGTGAGTATCTTGGGAAGACGGAGAATTTACAGAAATTTTTGCAGATTTTTCCGATTGTGGCGACCACCTGCATTTCAGCACATAAGCTGGGAAAACCGGAAAATTCTTTTGATATGACGGTGATGGATGAGGCAAGCCAGTGCAATACGGCAGTGGGATTGGTTCCGGTGATCCGTGGCAGAAACCTTCTGTTGGTAGGGGATCCTCAGCAGTTGAATCCTGTGATTTTGCTGGATGAGATCACGAACCAGCGTCTCAGAAAAAAGTATGCGGTGACAGATGAATATGATTATTGCCATAATTCCATTTATAAAACCTTTCTCGCCTGTGACGCGGTCAGTGATGAGGTATTACTGCGGTATCATTATCGATGCAATCGGAAAATTATTGATTTTAACAATCGAAAGTATTACAATTCCAGATTGTTGATTCTTTCGGAGAGTACAGAAAAACATCCGCTTGTTTATATCAATGTGACAGATGGCAATACCGGTTATAAGAATACATCGCCTGCCGAAGTGGAAGAGATTGTACGTTACGCAGCGATTCATAAAGATAAGTCCATTGGTGTGATAACACCGTTTGTCAATCAAAAAAATATGATTGAGCAGCGGCTTTCCCAGGAAGGACTCGGGAATGTGACATGTGGAACGGTCCACGCGTTTCAGGGGGATGAAAAGGATGTTGTGCTGTTTTCTACGGCAATTACCGATGAAACGCATGCCGGAACGTATGAGTGGCTGAAGAATAACCGGGAACTGATCAATGTTGCCACATCTCGCGCGAAAGAGCAATTGATTGTATTGTCGAACTCCAGAAATCTGGAACGGCTGCATCAGCAAAACGGAGAGGATGATCTGTATGATCTGATTCGCTATGTGCAGTCCAACGGAACGACAAAAGTGGCGGCAAAAGAAGCCACATCGCGTGCATTGGGGGTGAAACCGTTCAGTTCTGCGACCGAAGAGGCATTTCTTAAGACCCTGAACCATGCACTGGAAAATATCTGGCTTTCTCAGAACCGTTTTTCTGTAGAAAAAGAAGTGGCGGTATCCCAGGTGTTTGAGGATAATGTGAATTACAGCGATCTGTTTTATTCCGGAAGATTTGACTTTGTGGTTTATGAGCAGAATGGTGCGCAAAAGTATCCGGTGCTGGTTATCGAACTGGATGGGAAAGAGCATTATGAGAGTGATGTTGTGATCGCACGGGATCGGAAAAAGCAGGCGATCTGCAAGTCACACCAGATGGAACTGATTCGTGTGGAAAACTCTTATGCGAGGCGATATCAGCACATCAAGGGAATCCTGGAAGCTTATTTCAAAGTGAGACATTGATGAGAAAATTGTCATTTTTTTCTGTGCCATACGTTGCACAAATAGCCTCAAACAGATATAATGTTATTGTGTTTTCACCTTCACGGCTGAAGACATACAGTAACCATATTGAGGAGGTATAACGCGATGGCGTGGTACGAGGAAGCAGTTTTTTATCATATTTATCCATTAGGACTTACGGGAGCTCCTACAGAAAATTCATACGAAAAGCAGGAACGGCGTCTGAATGCAGTGGTCCCATGGATTTCACATATTAAGGAGATTGGCTGCAATGCACTGTATATAGGGCCGCTTTTTGAGTCGGTCGGACATGGTTACGAGACTACAGATTATAAGAAACTGGACAGTCGTCTGGGAACGAATGCGGATCTGAAAAACTTTGTGTCTGAGTGTCATCGTCAGGGAATCCGGGTGATTCTGGACGGTGTGTTCAATCATACGGGTCGTGACTTTTTTGCATTTCAGGATTTGAAATGCAACCGGGAGAATTCCCCTTATAAGGACTGGTTCTGCAATGTGAATTTCTGGGGCAATAATGAATATAACGATGGATTTTCCTATGATAACTGGGGCGGTTATAATCTTCTGGTGAAATTAAATCAGAAGAATCCGGCGGTTCGGGATTATATCTGTGATGTGGTTCGTTTTTGGGTAAAAGAATTCGACATTGATGGTATCCGTCTGGATGCTGCGGACGTTCTTGATTTTGACTATATGAAGGCCCTGCGTCACGTTGCCAACGAAGTGAAGCCGGATTTCTGGCTGATGGGCGAGGTGATTCATGGAGATTATTCCCGTTGGGTGAATGAGGGAACGCTTCATTCGGTAACCAACTATCAGCTTCATAAGGCGCTTTATTCCGGGCACAATGATCACAATTATTTTGAGATTGCGCATACAGTGAGACGTCTGTATGAGATGGGCGGCAATCGTCCGGATGGTTTGAAGTTGTATAATTTTGTGGATAATCACGATGTGGAGAGAATCTATACCAAGCTGAACAATAAGGCACATTTTACTCCTGTACACATCCTGCTTTATACTCTGCCGGGGATTCCGTCTGTCTACTATGGTTCGGAATTCGGCATCGAAGGAAGAAAGGAATACGGCTCGGATGCGTCTCTGCGTCCGGCACTGAACCTGAGCGATTTTGCAGATGCAGTGGAGAAAAATCCGTGCACCAGGCTGATTGCTGCGTTGGGCAGCGTACATCAGAAGGTAAAAGCGTTGTCCTGCGGCGATTATAAAGAACTGACCCTGACCACAAAACAGTATGCGTTTTCCAGAAATTATAATGGAATTTCTGTGCTGATAACGGTGAATAATGATGATGGAGATTTCACAATGACACTGCCTGCAGGAAACAGTTCCGAATATCGCGGAGCTTTGACCGGAGAGACTGTGCTGGTATGGAATGGGCAGATTACGGTAACGGTGAAAGGGAATTCCGGAGAAATCTGGCTGCCGACGGAGCTGCCGGTAGAAATTCCTGTGGAGCCGGATATGGCTGTGGATACGTCAGATGCGGAGAAGGTCATTGATGAGATACCGGCGGACGAGGAGGCGAAAGCGGCTAAGGAAGATATGACGGAATCTGAGGTTGAGACTGATGAGAAGTCGTTTGAAACAATCGCTGTTACGGAACCTCCGAAAGCACCAAAATCCTATGAGGAAATGAGCATCGAAGAACTTCAGGAGGCAATCCTGGAACGAATGAGAAGAAATGGTCCGATTACGGAACAGATGCGAAAAGATGTCAGAGAGAATGTATATCATAACTCCCTGCTGAACTGGATTCGAAGTTTTCATTGATTTTATGTGATCGATTAGAGGAAAAACCTCCCGGAAGTCAGAAAATCGGGAGGTTTTTCTCGTTAAAAATACATTGAGATGTGATTAATTCATCGGTTTTAATTCTACTTTGACTCCATTGGGTAATACAAACCAGTGATCTTTGCCCTCGAGATGGGAGCAGCCATGCAGAACGGCCAATTTTTTTAATGCGTTGACATCTTCGACCACGAATCCGAGATGGTCATAGAGTTTACCGGGAGCAAGGTCTTCTTCTGCCTCATTAAGCTGAATTCCCTGTTTCAGCCAGACCTGACGGTTTGGAGCTTCTCCACGTGTTCTCTGAATCTCCATGCAGAATACTTCCTGGAAGAACTTGAGGTACCAGTCAAAATCTTTTACATTTAGTGCCGTATGGTTTAATTGTGTTTTCATGATGGCTCTCCTTTTGTAATTTGCAGCTGTTATGGATGATATAATATATGTTTTATGTTCTATGTTACGCGGATTGCTCCCAACACCATATTATGAGTTGCCCGACAAATGGACAACCATCGCACATTGAAAACTTAACACATTAGCCTCAAATATAGTATAATAGGGACAGATTCTAAATGAGGAGTGTACAACAAATGTCATTTGCTACAAATCAATCACAACAGATTAGTCTCTTTGATGCCACCATAAATCTTACAGATCGGGAAAAACGACTGTTGGAAAAGTCCTGGGCGAAATATTTTGCAGAGAACATTTTTCCGGAAATCGATGAGACACCTTTTTCTGTGCTTTACAGTGACCGCCCTTCCAGACATAATACACCAGTGAATGTAATCATTGGCGCATTGATACTGAAAGAAATCTTCGGGCTCACGGATGAAGAAATCGTGGACACGCTTCACTTTGATATTCGGTATCAGTATGCTCTTCATACAACCAGTTTTGAAGAGCAGCCGCTGAATAACCGCACGCTTGGAAGGTTTCGTGCCAGGTGCAACACCTATGAGGAAATCACAGGTATAGACCTTGTCCATGATTGTATCGTTAAACTTTCTTCCAGTATGGCGACTCTGATGAAATTGAACACAGGGATGCGTCGCATGGATTCCCTGATGGTAGCTTCCAATATAAAAAAGATGAGCCGTTTGGAACTTTTATATACCTGTGTGGCTAATCTTGCCAGGTTGATGAAAAAACTCGAAGATTCGGCATTGCCAGAAGGGCTGCATCACTATACGGATGATGATGACCAAAACAGGGTGCTTTATCATAACCGCAGTGAAGATACTGACTCTAAAACAGATCAAGTATTAAAAGATGCAGTGCTTATCCTTTCTGCCTGCGGCAGCCGTTATGATGAATGCAGTGAATATCAGCTTCTGATCCGTGCCATCAGCGAACAGACGAAATCTGGCGATGATGGTAACCTGACTCTTAAGAGTGCACATGAAGGGATGGATTCAAATATCATGCAGAATCCGGCGGATCCGGATGCCACCTATCGAAAGAAAGCGGGTGCGGAATACAGAGGCTATATCGCCAATGTCGTAGAAGTGGCGGATGATGATCATAACAGCATTACCGTTGACTATCAGTACGAGAAGAATAACTATAGCGACAGCCAATTCCTCAAAGATTACATTGAGCAACAGCCGGATGACGGATCGCATGCCATACTCACAACCGATGGTGGATACTGTGGAATGGAAAACAGTCTGTTGGCGGAGAAAAAGAACATAACGCTGGTTACCACAGACCTTAAGGGGTCGGAAGTCAGTGATCACTGGGCAGATTTTGAGTTCAATGAAGACGGAACAAAACTGCTGCGATGTGCAGCCGGCCATGAACCTAAAAGCAGTGTCTATGATAAAAATACACAGAATTGCAAAGCGTCGTTTCCATTAGCCACCTGCAAAAACTGTCCTTACCATAGTCAGTGCCACCCAAAAGAACACAAGCGCGTTGCCACAATTAAAGTAGCGATGCGTACAGCGTTTCATGCCAGACAGCAACGCTTCCTGAAAACAGAAGAATTCAAGACATTGGCGCGTTTCCGAAACGGGATAGAAACGGTTCCTGCAGCCCTTCGGAGCAGACACCATGTCGATAGGATGCCAGTCCGTGGCTATATCAAAACAAAACTGTTCTTCGGCTTTAAGATTGCCGGAATGAATGCCCGAAAACTGATCAGATATCTGAC